>CALQBT020000375.1 GCA_943328885.2 Bordetella parapertussis
AGGTTGAGCACCATGTACTTGCCCGCGAGCAGGCGGACGATGCCGTCGACCTCGTCATCGCCGTCGTTGACGCCTTCGATCAGCGTCCACTGCACTTGCACCGGGTAGCCGGTGGCGCGGGCATAGTCCTGGGCCAATTCGACCAGCTCATCGGGGCTCAGGCGCGGCGCGCGCGGCAGCAGGCGCTCGCGCAGCGCGGCTCGGGTCGTGTGCAGCGACAGCGCCAGCGCGGGCTTGACAGGCCCCTGGGGCAGGCGCTCGAAGACTCTTGCGTCACCGACGGTCGAGAACACCAGATTCTTGTGGCCGATGTTGCCAGCGGTGCCGAGCAGCTCGATCGCTGCCATCACGTTGTCGAGGTTGTGTGCGGGCTCGCCCATGCCCATGAACACGACTTTCTTGACCGGGCGCATCGTCCTGGCCAGCGCGACCTGGGCGACGATCTCGGCGCTGCCGACCTGGCGCAGCAAGCCCTCGCGTCCGGTCATGCAGAACTGGCAGCCGACCGCGCAGCCGACCTGGCTCGACACGCACAGCCCGTCGCGCGGCAACAACACGGCCTCTATCGTCTGGCCATCGGCCAGCGCGAGCAGCAGCCGAGCCGAGCCGTCTTCACCCGGGTGCTCGGACTGCAGCCGCACCAAGCCGGCCAGCTCCTCGGTCAGCGCGGGCAAGGCCTCGCGCAGCGACTGCGGCAGCCAATGCTCAAGCCTGCGCTTGCCGGCTTGCTGTGGCAGCGCGTTGGCCCATTGGCGCAGCAAGCGCTGTTCGTGCGCGGGTTTGGCGCCCAGCGCACGCAGGCGCTGGCGGAGGTCTTGCAGTTGCATCGGGCGGGCGGCAGGCGAGGGCTGCGGGCTGGGACGAGGCCGCGATTTTGCGCTGCGGCCCTCGCGCCTGCTGGCATCTGGGACACTCCCCCGTCCCGCAGCGCTGATGGCGTCGTGGGCAGAAGCCCGCCGATGGCGGCGTACACGCAACAAACCGGATTTTGAACATGATCGATTCACGCTGCGGCCTGGTGGCCGCTCTGGGCCTGGCCTTGCTGAGCAGCGGGGTGGCGCTGGCCCAGCCTGCCGAGCCGGGCCAGCCGCTGTGGGAGGCCGGGCTGATGCTGGGCGGCGGCTGGGTCAGCGACTATCCTGGCGCTGACCAGAACCACGGCCGCGGCCTGGTCCTGCCCTATTTGAGCTACCGCGGTCCGGTGCTGCGGGTCGACCGCGAGGGCATCAGCGGCCGCATGGTCAAGCACAGCGACTTCGAACTCGACTTCACGGCCAGCGCCGCGTTCAACGCCCGCAACAGCGATGCGCGCCAGGGCATGCCTGCGCTGGACTATATGTTCGGGCTCGGGCCGCAGCTGATCTACAAAGGGCTGCGCCACGAATGGGGCAGCCCGACCTTGCGTCTGAAGGCACGCGCGCTGACATCGACCGATCTGCACAGCTTGCAAGGCCGCGGTGTGATGGTCGACCCGGAGCTGCGCTGGCGCTTCAGCCCGGTCGCGCTCAGCCCGTTCGGCGGCGGGCCTGCGGCGCTGAACCTGGGCCTGCAGCCGATCTGGGCCAGCCGGGCCGCCAGCCAGTATTTTTACCAGGTCGAGCCTGCGCAGGCCAAGGCCGGTCGGCCGGCTTATGCGGCCCGGGCCGGCTACCTGGGCACCGAGCTCAGCCTGGGCCTGAGCGGGCGCCAGAGCGACAGCCTGTCGTGGTTCGTCTCTGCGCGCGGCATGTCACTGCACGGCGCTGCCAACAGCGCGAGCCCGCTGCTGCGCAGCCAGGCCAACTACAGCGTTGGCGCCGGATTGATCTGGACACCATGGCGCAGCGAGGCGCGCGCGGCCGACTGAGCGCAAAGCGCGCTGCGCGCCGGACGCCCAGCGCTTGTCGGTCGACGGGGTCGACTTTGCCGATGGGGCCGGCGCAGCCGCTAGGATTGAGCGCCCCGAGGCCGGCCGACGCCGGCCGCCCCCCGTGGGGGGTCAAGCCGCAAAGCCACATTTACTTGAGGTGTCAGTTCCCGAGCGCTGCAGCGGATCACCGCCGCTGCCGCGCACCAGTTCCCATCCAACAGGCGCGGCCAGTGTGGCACGCACCGGAGACATTGTCATGAAACTCAAAGACCGGGTCATCGTCATCACGGGTGCTGCCAGCGGCATCGGCCGCGCGCTGGCGATTCGCTTCGCCGCCGAGCAGCCGCGCGGCCTCGTGCTGGCCGACCTGCCACGCCAGGCCGCGGCGCTCGAACAACTCGCGTCCGACCTGTCGCACGACGGCGCGGGCAGCGGCACGCCGGCACCAGCGATCGCCGTGCTCGGCGACGTGGGTGTCGAGTCCGACGTCAAGGCCTTGGTCGCGGCCGCCGAGCAGCGCTTCGGCCAGGTCGATGTGTTCTTCTCCAACGCGGGGCTGATCCGCGACGGCGACGAGAACACGCCGGATGCCGATTGGCAGCTGAACTGGCAGGTGCATGTGATGGCGCACCTGTACGCGGCTCGCGCCGTGCTGCCTGGCATGCGTGCACGCGGCGAGGGCTACTTGCTGAGCACCGCGTCGGCCGCTGGCCTGATCACGTCGCTGCCGTCGGCCACTTACGCGGTGACCAAGCATTCGGCGATTGCGCTGGCCGAATGGCTGTCGGTGCAGCATGGTGAGGCTGGTATCCGTGTGTCGGTGCTGTGCCCGCAGGCGGTGGACACGCCGATGATCCAGGCGCGATCGGGGTCTTCGGCGGCGCGCGCCGACGGTGTGATGACGCCGGCCGAGGTGGCCGAGGTCGTGCTCGCCGGTATCGAGGCTGAGAAGTTCCTGATCCTGCCGCACCCGTCCGTGCTCGAGTACTTCCAGCGCAAGGCCGGGGACTACGACCGTTGGTTGGGCGGCATGCGCCGGTTTGCAGCCAAGCTGGGCTTAGTCAAGCGCTGACGCGCCGTCCGCCGCGCCATCAGTCGCGCTATCGGCCGCGCGATCAACCCCGCAAGTGACAGGCCACCTGGTGGCCCTCGCCGACTGCTTTGAGCACCGGCGCCTGCACGTCGCACAAGCCTTTGCGGGCCATCGGGCAGCGGGTGTGGAAATGGCAGCCCGAGGGCGGGTGGATCGGGCTGGGCACATCGCCTTGCAGCAGGATGCGTTTTTGCTGACGTTCGCGCTTGAGCCTGGGGTCGGGGATAGGCACGGCCGACAGCAGCGCCTCGGTGTAGGGATGTTGCGGTGTGGTGTAGAGGTCCTTGGCCGCGGCGATCTCGACGATGCGGCCCAGGTACATCACCGCGACCCGGTCGCTGATGTGCTCGACCACTGACAGGTCGTGCGCGATGAAGACGTAGGTCAGGCCCAGTTGCGACTGCAGGTCTTCGAGCAGGTTGATCACCTGGGCCTGGATTGACACGTCCAGCGCACTGACGGCTTCGTCGCAGATGATCAGCTTGGGCTTGACGGCCAGCGCGCGCGCGATGCCGATGCGCTGACGCTGCCCGCCGGAAAACTCATGCGGGTAGCGGCGCATGTGGTCGGCACTCAGCCCAACGGTCTCGAGCAGTTCGACGATGCGCGCGTCGTACTCGGCGCGTGTCTTGGTCAGCTTGTGGATGGTCAGCGCCTCGCCGATGATGGCCGAG
>CALQBT020000376.1 GCA_943328885.2 Bordetella parapertussis
ACGACGGCGAGCGCATCAAGCTGTCGCGCGAGCGGGTCGACCGCTTGGGCTATTTCAAGGATGTGAACATCGACACCAACGAGGTCGCCGGTAGCGCCGACCAGGTCGATCTGGCCGTCACGGTGACAGAAAAACCCACAGGCAACCTCTCGCTGGGCCTGAGCTTTTCCAGCGCTGATCGGCTGGCGCTGTCGGCGGCGATTCGGCAGGACAATGTGTTCGGTTCGGGCAATTATCTGGGTTTTCAGGTCAACACCAGCCGGTTTGCGCGCAGCTTGGTGCTGTCCACCGTCGACCCGTACTTCACGGCCGACGGGATTTCTCAGGCGCTCGATCTCTACTACCGCACCTCCACGCCTTACAACAGCTTGGGTGACCAATACCAGATCACCAACCCGGGCGCGGCGATCCGCTTCGGCGTGCCTTTCTCGGAGTACGACACGGTCTTCTTCGGGGTCGGTGTCGAGCAGACCAATATCGGCTCATCGGCTGGTATTCCGAACCAGTACTTCGACTACCGCTTTCGCTACGGCGCAGTCTCTACCGGCCTGCCGCTGACCCTGGGCTGGGCGCGCGACCAGCGCGACAGCGCGTTGGCCCCCACCGCCGGCCGCTACACGCGCGCCAATGTGGAGTGGAGCGTGGCTGGCGACGTGCGCTACCTGCGTTCCAACCTGCAGTACCAGCAATTTTTTCCAATATGGCAACGCATCACCTTGGGTCTCAACAGTGAACTGGGCTGGGGTACCGGCCTGGGTGGCCGGCCTTACCCGGTGTTCAAGAACTTCTACGGTGGGGGACTGGGTTCGGTGCGGACGTTCGAGCAGAACTCGCTCGGTGTGATCGACCCCACCGGTGCCTATGTCGGCGGCGCCAAGAAGCTCAACCTCAACGCCGAGCTGTACCTGCCGGTGCCGGGCACGGGCAACGACAAGTCGCTGCGCTTCTTCGGCTTTGCCGATGCCGGCAATGTCTGGCGCGATGGCGAGAAGATGACGCCGGACAGCTTGCGGGCTTCGGCGGGCATGGGCCTGTCCTGGGTCTCGCCGGTTGGCCCGCTCAAGCTGAGCTGGGGCGCGCCGCTGCGCAAGCAAGCCACGGATAGAATCCAGCGTTTCCAATTCCAGATCGGGACTGCGTTCTGATGATCAACAAGACCATGAAGTCATGTGCCGTGCTGGCTTTCGCGGCCTTGCTGGGCAGTGCTGCGATCGGGGCAGCGCAGGCGCAGGAGCTCAAGATTGGCTATGTCAACAGCGAGCGGGTGTTGCGCGAAGCCACGCCGGCCAAGGCCGCGCTGGCCCGGATGGAGTCCGACTTCAGCAAACGCGACAAGGACCTGAACGACCAAGCCAGCAAGCTCAAGGCTGCCGCCGACAAGCTCGAAAAGGATGCACCGACCTTGGCCGAGAGCGAGCGCAACCGGCGCCAGCGCGATCTGGTCGAGCAAGACCGCGACCTGCAGCGCAAGCGCCGCGAGTTCCAGGAAGACCTGAACCAGCGTCGTAACGAAGAGACCGCAGGCATCGTCGAACGCGCCAACAAGGTCATCAAGGGCATCTTCGAAGGCGAGAAGTACGACCTGATCCTGCAGGATGTGGTCTTTGCCAGCGGACGGGTCGACATCACCGAGAAGGTGATCAAGGCGCTGAACGCCGCGCCAGCGGCCAAGTAAGCGATTGATCGCCGTGCCGGTGCGGCTGGCCGACATCGTCGCCGCGCTGGGCGGCGAGTTGTGTGGCGATGGCCAGACCGTCATCGATCGGCTGGCTCCGCTGGAGTCGGCCGATGCTGCCAGCCTGAGCTTTTTGTCCAACCCGCGTTATGGTCCACAGCTCGCCGCATCGGGCGCTGCCTGCGTGATTGTCTCGCCTGCGATGCGAGATGCGGCTTTGGCTCGTGGCCCGGCCATCGTTGCCGCCGATCCCTACCTGTATTTCGCCCGGCTGACCCAATGGTGGGTGGCTCGCAGTCGGCGCGCCCCCGTGCCTGGTGTTCATCCCAGCGCGGTGGTCGAACCCGGTGTTCAGCTGCACCCCAGCGCATCGCTGGCTGCGCTGGTCTACGTCGGCGCGGGTGCGGTGATCGGTGCCGGAGTGGTGATCGGCAGCCACTGTCACATCGGTGCCGACGCCTCGGTCGGCGCGGGTACGCGCCTGGCGCCTCGTGTCACGCTGGGCGAGGCTTGTCGGATCGGTGCCCGAGGCATCGTGCATTCGGGTGTGGTGATCGGCGCCGATGGTTTTGGCTTTGCCCCGGACGGCCGTGATGACAAGGCGCGCTGGGAAAAGATCGAGCAGCTCGGCGCGGTTCGCATTGGGGACGACGTAGAGATCGGCGCCAACACCTGCATCGACCGCGGTGCGCTGGACGACACCTTGATCGACGAGGGCGTCAAGCTCGACAACCTGATCCAGATCGGCCACAACGTTCGCATCGGCGCGCACAGTGCGATGGCCGGCTGCGTGGGCATCGCGGGCAGCGCCAAAATCGGTCGCCAATGCACCGCGGGCGGCGGCGCGATCATCCTGGGCCATCTGGAGTTGGTCGACCATGTTCACATCACCGCCGCGACGGTGATCACCCGCTCGATCTGGAAGCCTGGCCAATACAGCGGTCTGTTCCCCTTCGATGAAAATGCCTCCTGGGAAAAGAACGCGGCCACGCTGCGCCAACTGCATGGTTTGCGCGGCCGCCTGCGTGCGCTGGAGAAAAAACTGACATGACTGCCGCCGCCGTTCTCGACATCCACCGCATCCTCAAGCTGCTGCCGCATCGCTACCCCTTCCTGCTGGTCGACCGGGTGATCGAGTTCGAGCGCGACAAGCGCATCAAGGCGCTGAAGAACGTCACGATCAACGAGCCCTTCTTCAACGGCCATTTTCCGCACCGGCCGGTGATGCCCGGCGTGCTGATGATCGAGGCCTTGGCACAGACGGCCGCGCTGCTGTCCTTTGAGTCGTTGGGCGAGGCGCCCGACGAGGACACCGTGGTCTACTTCCTCGGCATCGACGGTGCGCGCTTCAAGCGTGTGGTCGAGCCCGGCGACCAGTTGATTCTCGAAGCCAGCCTCGAGCGCGCCAAGGCCGGTATCTACAAGTACAAGACGCGCGCCAGTGTCGACGGCCACACGGCGGTCGAGGCCGAGTTGATGTGCACGATGCGCAAGCTCAGCTGAGCGCTCCAGCCTATGAGTCATATCCATGCCACCGCCGTGGTCGCGCTGCGGGCCGAACTGGCCGACGATGTCAGCGTCGGCCCCTATGCGGTGATCGGCGCCGATGTTCGGATCGGTCCGGGCTGCAGCATCGGCCCGCACTGCGTGGTCGAGGGCCACACCACGATAGGCCGCGACAACCGGATCTTCCAGTTCGCTTCGATTGGTGCCGAGCCGCAGGACAAGAAATACGCCGGCGAGCCGACCCGGCTCGAGATCGGCGACGGCAACACGATCCGCGAGTTTGTCACGATCAACGCCGGCACCGTGCAGGGCGGCGGCCTGACGGTGCTGGGCAATGACAACTGGATCATGGCCTATGTACACATTGCCCATGATTGCCGCATCGGTCACCACACGATCATCGCCAACGCGACCCAACTCGGGGG
>CALQBT020000377.1 GCA_943328885.2 Bordetella parapertussis
CGCAAGAAGGCCGGCAACTGCAGACCCGAATCGCAACGGGCCAAGACATCGACCGTCTTTTTGGCTACAAGCTGATCGAGGAGTCTGCCGAGGTCATCGAAGCACTTGCGCTCGGCAAGCAAGACGCCTTGATTGACGAATTGGCCGATCTCCAAACCGTCATCGACGACCTTGCGGCACACAAAGGCATTTCGCGAGCGGCTGTCGAGCAACGGGTACTCGATAAGCGGACTGCGCGGGGTGGATTTGGTGCACGGATTGTCTTGCAAGGCGCGCGGAGATCACAGGATCGACTTCACCCTGGCCACGGGCCGACCTTCGTCGATGCACTCAGGCACGAACTGCTCAAGTGCACCAGCGCGCACATCGCCGTTGCGTTTGTTATGCGCAGTGGCCTGGATCTGCTGGAAGGCCCGCTGCGCGCCGCCTTGTTACGGGGCGCCAGCGTTCGCATCCTGACAACCGACTACCTCGGCGTCACCGAGCCCGACGCTCTCGCGCGGATGTGCAAATGGGAGGGGCTATTTGAAGCTCGGGTCTACAGCCACCCGAGGCGGAGCTTCCATCCCAAGGCCTATTTGTTTGAGCATGGCGACGGCACGGGCCGTGCCTTCATCGGCTCGGCCAACCTTTCACAAATGGGTCTGCGCGACGGTGTCGAGTGGACTTGGACCGTGATGGACATTGACCCCGGCCATCCCATGGCCGAATTGCAACTCCGATTCGAGGAACTGTTCGCCTCTGAGAGTGCGCAGCCATTGTCGCCAGCGTTCATCGACGACTATCGCCTGCGTCTTGAGCGGATGCCCGCGCGCGGGTGGATTTCGATGGCGGGCGCCGAGGGTGCCGATGTCGCTATCGGGGTCGAACAAGAATACACAGGTGTTTATCGTGTCGAAGCGCCTTCGCCAAGGCCGGTGCAGAACTTGGCGTTGATCGAGTTGGAGCGCCTGCGCACGGACGGTCAGCAGCGTGCGCTGGTGGTTGCTGCTACCGGACTCGGCAAGACCTATCTCGCTGCATTTGATGCCCTGGCCGCTGATGCTGACCGAGTGCTATTCATTGCGCACCGTGAAGAGTTGCTCCGGCAGGCCGAAACGAGTTTCAGAAAGGTCTTCAAGGGTCGAAGTCTGGGCATCGTCGGTGCAGGCGAATCGGCCTACGACCGCGATTGCGTCTTTGCCTCGATTCAGACCCTCTCGCGACCCGAGAATCTGGCCAGACCGGAACTCTCAAAATTCGACTACGTGGTGATCGACGAATTTCACCATGCCGCGGCCGAAAGTTACCGGCGCGTATTGTCGGTCTTGAAGCCACGCTTCCTGCTGGGGCTGACGGCCACGCCGTATCGAAGCGATAACCGGGATTTGCTTGCGCTCTGCAATGGCAATCTCGCCTACCAGGTCGGGCTTTTCGATGCCATTGCATTCGGTTGGCTCACTCCATTTCGCTATTACGGCGTTGCAGATGTCGTGCACTTCACCGATGACTTGTTGACCGACCGTCGAAGCTATGACGTCAACAAACTAACGCTGCAGTTCAACACTGACGAACGGGCAAGGATCGTGATTGAGCAGTGGCGCGCGCACACCTCGAAAGCCGCGCTGGGTTTTTGCGTCTCCATTGAGCACGCCGACTTCATGGCGCAGGCCTTCAATGCGGCCGGCGTGCGCTCGGTCGCGGTTCATTCCGGCCCAGCGAGCGCTGTGCGAGGCGATGCGCTGACGAGATTGGCGAACGGCGTACTTCGGGTGATCTTCACCGTGGACATGTTCAACGAGGGCGTGGATATTCCGGCCGTAGACCTCGTGATGTTCCTGCGGCCCACCGAGTCGATGACGGTATTTGTCCAACAGCTTGGCCGTGGATTGAGGCTGCACCCTGGTAAAGACTACCTGACGGTGCTGGACTTCATCGGAAATTATCGCAATGTCCATTTCAAGCTGCCATTCCTCATTGGTCTCGAGGGAGCGAAAGATTCAAACGCTTCGACTGCATTCAGGGCGCTGAGGCTGTTGATTGATGGGGGCAATCGCCCTGCAGGATTGCCCGATGGCGTAGAGATTTTTCTTGACCCAGTGGCTCTTGAACAATTGCGCCGGTCGCTCTTGATAAGCAGTCCGTTGAGAGAGCGGATTGGCCAGGACATCCGTGATCTGGCCAGTCAAACTCCCGGCCGTGCACCCACCTTCCTGGAGTATCAGCGCGGCGGTGAGTACTCTCACTCGACGGTATGCAAAGCACTCGCTGTCGATTGCTGGAACGTCGCGCTACAAAGCCTTGAAGTGCTGAGTCCGGCCGCCCAGATGCTCGATGTCGAGGTTGGTGGCTTCCTGAAGGAGATGGAAACCACTGCGATGGCCCGGTCCTTCAAGATGGTGGTGGTGCTGGCCATGTGCGCGGCTGGCGAATTCAAGTCTGTGATTGGCATTGACGATCTGCTTCGGTTTTTCCGGATCTACTTTGCCGCTGAGCGCCACCGCGCTGATGTAATAGGCACCAGCGTGGAAGAGGTTGAATCAGTGAGCGCCACTGTTTGGCATCAATACCTCTTGAAGAATCCGATCAACGCCTGGATCGGTGTCAACACGGGGCGAAAGTCGCCGTTCTTCAGCTGGAATGACAAGTTTCAAGAGTTTCACTACATCGGGCCGATGCCCAGATCAGAGGGCGCGCGCCAGCGTTTTACGGTCGAGGTTCACGACCGAGTGGAGGGCAGACTCGACCAATATTGGTCGCGTCCCGGTGTGAATAAGAATGTCTACACCGTGATCCCGACCGGCGATGCTGTTGATCGCGAGGAGCGGACTTTGTGCGTTATGTTTGGAGAGGGCGAGGCTCGACACGGCATGCCATTAGGCTGGCACCCAGTGAAGATCAATGGTAAATACCTTTACGGCAAGTTTGTGAAGATTGCACTGAACGTGCTGAAGGACAGGCCGACCGACGATAGATCGGTACCGAACGTCTTGTCGGAAGAACTCATTCAACTGGTTGGCACCCCTGGAAAACGTCAATCAGGGCGTCCTGTCAGGGTCCGGTTTTTGCGCAGCACCGGCGCCGATGTCTGGGACATTCAAGCCGTCTAATTGGCCTGACATGACTGGTTAGGTGTCACTGCATCGTCACTGCGGCGCCATCCAGCCCGGTGAGTAGTGGCGCGGCGGCGTTGTCATCTGGCCGGTTACCCAGCGGCAGCAGCGCGCAGTCCAGCAGCCGGTAGCCCTTGCGCTGCACCAGCCGCTGCCAGTTCGGCGCAAAGCCGATCGTCGGTCGGGCAGAACTCGACGATCTGCGCTCAGCCGGTCGCCGGTATCGCGCCCAGTCCTTGTGTCCGGCTTCTCAAGCAAATGTGGCTTTGCCACTTTGCTTGATCCCCCGGGGGGCGGCCGACTTCGGCAGGCCTCGGCGCGCTCAGTGGTAGTCCTCTTCGCGTTGATGGCGCTGCGCCAGCACGACGACGGCGCTTGGACTCGCGATTTCGTAGAGCGCGACGTAGCCGCTGGCGCCAAACGGGATGATGAGTTCTCGCCTTGTCGGGCTGGCGCCGGCCTTTCGAAAGCTGTACGGGCTCACCGCCAATTGCATCAGCGCTGTCGAA
>CALQBT020000378.1 GCA_943328885.2 Bordetella parapertussis
ACCGTCAACCCCAGGGACTGGACAGTCAATGGACTGGGCGGCGGCGGCACCGCCAGCTTCGACCAGACGCTGACCAACATCGCCAGGCGTCTGGTCGACGCGATCAACCAGGCTGGCGGCCGCAAGGTGTGGGCGTCCTCCCAAGGTGGACTCGTCACGCTGGTGGCCTTGGACGGCGGCAGCGCCGGCAGCTATGCGCTGAGCAGCAGCCTCAACCACGTCAGCGGCAACTCCGGCGTCAGCGACCTGGCGATCAAGGCGTCCGGCGCCGCATCGGGCACCCAGGCCCAACTCGACACGCTGCAGCTGAACGGCAGCTTCGAACTCGGCCAGCTGATCCAGGTCGACATCGCTGGCGCAGCGACAGCCAAGCTGGCCTACGAGGTTGTCGCCAACGACTTGACAGCCAACGGCCTGGGCGGCGGTGGCACGGCCACGGCAGCCCAGTCTGTGGTCAACATCGCCAAGCAGATCAGCGTGTTGCTGAACGCGCAGGCCACTTTGACCAGCAAGTTCAAGATCGAGGTCCAGGGCAGTTTGGTCAGCATCACCAGCAAGACAACGGGCTCCTGCTTCACGCTCCGAGCCAGCAGCTCGGGCCAAGGCCAGGTGCTCGGCACCGAGCCGGGGTCGAGCAGCTACCGGGTCAGCTTCGGTGGCGCTTTGGCCGGTGCCAGCGTCGGCGCGCTGGTGGTCAAGCCATCGGCCAACGCGGGCGTCAACAACGCCACGGCCAAGGTGGTCGAGACCGTCAAAGGCGGCTCGCATGAGACGGTGAGTGCGCGCTTGCTGGTGATAGGCGGCAGCAACATTGCGGCCCGTGTCGCCACCGGCAGCGATGACTCGGCGATCGGCTTCCAAGCCACCGGGCTGGACTTCGGCCTGGTGCTGGCCAGCGCCAGCAATCCTGCAGACACGCGCAGCTGGATGACGCTCAAGGGTTCGGCCGCCAGCATGGGCCTGATCGGCACCGACAGCCTGGGTCTGACACTGAAGGCCAGCAATTCGAAGCTGAGCCTGAACACCGGACTGGGGCAGGACAGCGCCGGGCTGGCCAACACCTCGACCATCGATTGGGGCGGCAGCACGACCCCGGCGAGCAACCTGGTGCTTCACCCCAGCACCGGCACCACGGTCACGCTAGACGCCCAGGGCCCCGTGCTCGAAGCATCGGGCACGATGGCGGTGGCTTTCGGCGACCTGTTCTCGGCCAGCGGCACCTTGGTGGTGTCGCGCCAGCAGATGGACGTGACCGTGGGTCGCGACTCGGTGCAGACCACCGGTCTGCTGATCGGCGGCTCGAACGTCAGCGCCAGCGTGCGCGGCGTGGCTGTCACGGGCCTGCAGTTCGGCATGGCCTTGTTGCGCCCGGCCGATGCCAGCGACACCGACCAGCGAAGCTGGCTCGCGCTGCAGGCTGATGCGGCCTCGGTCAGCCTCAACGCCGAGCAACTGGGATTGCCCAGCAGCCTGGTCGTCAAAGCCGACAAGCTGCACCTAGACCTCAACCTCGGCCTCGGCCAGCAGGCGGGGGTGGCCAACGACGCCGTGCTCGACCTGAGCCCGCTGCGGTCGGGACGCAGCGTGACCGACCGCTCGATCACGGTTCGCACCGGCGACGCCGCTGGCGCCGAGGTGGTGCTGGACCTGGGCGCGAGCGGCCAGCCCTTGGTCGCAATGAGTGCCGAGGCGACGATACAGATCGGCGACCTTGTCAGCCTGACCGGCAGCTTCGGCTTCAGCCACACCGGCACGCGATGGGTCACGCTCGACAGCGGCGAGCGCCGCCTGATGGACGCGACGCTGATCGCGGCCGACAACATCACGGCACGGATGGGGCCAGGGGCGAGCACCGCTGAGGACTTCTTCGGTGTCGAACTCAGCGGCGCTTCGATGGGCCTGGTGGTGCTCAATGACTTGGCTGGCGGTGGCATGTTCATCGGCCTGAAGGCTGGCGCCGGCGCGGTCGGGCTCAAGGGCGTCGACGGCCTAACTCTCGATAGCAACGATCTAGCGATCACCGTCAACACCGGCCCAAACTCGGGCCCGTTGAAAGGCCGTGTAGTCAATTTCACACGCGGTGACATCGACGGCGACGGCGTGGCGAGTTTCGACACGCCCGTGCTGCTAGCGGGCAGCGATCAGGTGGCGCAGACGCTGGACATGGCCCAGGCCACGCTGACGGCCGAAGGCGGTTTGACCGTCGGGCTGAGCAATGCTGCGGTCAACAACGGCCAGCCGTTCTTCGACGGTTCGGGCATGTTCAGGCTCGAAGTGGCTGGTGGCCAATTGCTGCTGGCAGGCACGCAGTTGCAGGCGCAGATCCACGTCGGCGATTTCAGCGCCGGCGTGGTCGATGGCTCGTTTGGTCTGGTGCTGGACAAGTCCGGACTGGCGCTGGCACTCGACACCACGGTGAACCTGTCGGTGCCGGGTCTGGTGGGCGTGTCACTGTACGGCGATGTCTCGCTGGCACTGAATGCCGATCACAAGGACCTGACCCGAGACATCGAAGTCGGTGGCGACACGGTCAGCCTGGACTTCAAGTCCAGCGACCAGGCTTTTGCCTTCAAAGTCGGCAACCTCGACGCGTCGATCGGCGGCGCGATCGGCCAAGCGCTGGGCGATGTGGCCTGGAGCATGAGCCTGGGCCGACAGAGCCTGGTGCAGGCTGCACCCTTGCCGGGCATCGGCAAGACCGCCGACGAGTTGATCCATTTCTCGCCCGTGCTCGGCATCGGCGACTATGTGCTGAACTACCTGGGCGCCGCCGCTGGTGGCGACCGGGTATCGGCCCAGGCCGACCTGCCCGAGGTGGTCTATGGCGCTGCGGGCGTGCCCACCTTGCGCGGATTGCTCGATTACCTGAACCTCAACTGGGTGCCGGTCGCCGGGCTGGACCTGCCTTGGCTGCCCGCCAGTGGCGAGACCGCCAAGGCGGCGGGATCGGCGACGGTGACCGAGGGCGAGACGCTGATCCAGGGCGTCAAAGGCCAGTTCGCCGCCTCTATGGTCGGCCAGGAGTTCTCGGTCGGTGACCAGCGCCAGCGGATCAAGTCGGTCAGCGCCACCGGCGACCAACTGACGCTGGAAGCTGCGCTGCAGACCGACGGGTCGGCACAGGCCACTGCAGTGGCCACCGCCAGCACCGAGCAGGTCAGCCGCATTGCCTTGCGCGGCGCCTTCGAGGCGGGCGATTTGATCGTGCTCGGCGGCATTGCCGCTGCGGAGCTGCGTTACACCGTCAGCGCCAAGGACCTCACGGCCGACGGCAAGGGCGCTGGCGGCACCGCCACCGACGCGCAAGTCTGGGCGAACATCGCCCGCCAGTTGGCCGCCGCGGTCAACGCCGCCGGTGGACGCAAGGTGCTGGCCGACGCTGCCAATGGTTCGCTGACGCTGACGGCGCTGCAGGCCGGCGCCGCTTTTGTGCTGAAGGCAGACCTGACAGCCACCACCGGCAGCAGCGCCAGCCTGCTTGCGTCGCGCGCAGCGGCCACCGGCATCGCCCAGGTCAGCAGCCTGGCCTTGAGCGGCAGCTTCGTCGAGGGTGATGTGATCACGGTCTCTGGCGTTGCGCCCAAGGATGTGAGC
>CALQBT020000379.1 GCA_943328885.2 Bordetella parapertussis
ACCTCGTCAGCCTCGCCGTGGATCACGACCGTGTCGGGCGCCACCTGGGCCGGCATCTCGAATCGGCTGGTCGCCGGGCCGACCAGCACCAAGCGTTCCACCGGGGCCGAACCGGCAAGGCGCGACGCGGCCTGGGCGGCAACATAGGCACCGAAGGAAAACCCGCCCAGCGCCAAGGGCAGGCCGGGCGCTGCCGCGCGCTCGCAAGCGATCACGGCAAGCGCGTCGTCGATCTCGCCGCGGCCATCGTCCCAGGCCCCGGCCGAGCCACCGACACCGCGAAAGTTGAAACGAACCGCCCGGTAGCCCAGTTGCACAAAAGCTCTTGCCAAGGTCTGAACCACCTTGTTGTCCATCGTGCCACCATGTTGCGGGTGCGGATGGCACAGCACCGCGATGCCGCGCAGCGGCGTCTCGGGCTCGTCGACCAAGCACTCGATCAGACCCGCGGGTCCATCAACAGACCCAGAGCGGGTGTTCGGCTTCATCGCCGCGCCGCGCTGTTCGGTGTCCGACGCATCAGCGGCCCAGTTCCGGCGCCAACTGCAAGCGCTCGACCACGCGGCCGTTCTTGAGGTGTGATTCGACGATCTCATCGACATCTGCAGCGTCGACAAAGGTGTACCAGACCGCCCCCGGATACACCACCGCAACCGGCCCCCCCGCGCAGCGGTCCAGACAACCGGCCTTGTTCACCCGCACACCACCAGGGCCCGCAAGCCCCTGGGCCTTGATCTGCTGCTTGCAGTGATCGAAGGCAGACTGCGCACCCTGGTCAGTGCAACAAGACTCGCCGTTGCTGCGCTGGTTCAGGCAGAAGAAGATGTGGTGACGGTAGTAACTCATGGTCGCCAGATTGTAGAGAGCCCCGCGGGGCGGCCACACACAGGGTTCACCGCGAACCGATCCGCCCTAGCAGCCAGGTCAGCGCGGCGTAAGGCCACAGCCAGCCCACCCATTGCGCCAAACCGTGGAACCGCACAAACCGCCCCTGCTCCCAGCCGAGCAGACTCTGCGCGAAGTACGGATCGGTCGGCGCCTGATGCACCAGTGTCACAAGGCCCGTCAGCGACACCAGCGCCAACGCGCCGGCCAGCCGAGGCTTGAGCCACAGACTGGCCAATGCCAGCAGCAGCGCTGCCGCCATCGCAGCGAAAGCGCTGCGGGTGCACCAGGCCAAAGCGTGATCCGGTCCGAAGTTGAGCAGCGTCGACAAGGTGGTCGCCCCCACAGCCGCCGTGCCCAATCCCAGCGCCAGTCCAACCCGTCGCCCGCCAGGCGGCGACGCGGCATAGGCCAGCAAGCAGGGCGACAGCATGCCCAGGCCAATCGCCAAGGCCTCGGCCAAAGGTGACATCGCGCGCTCCGCCCCAGCGCGCGCATCAAGCCAGGCCGACCAAGGCTCGACCCACGGAACGCCCGCCAAACCTTGAGACAACGCCGTGCGCAAGACCTCGCCGATCTGGCCAACACCCAGTGGCACCGGCGTTGGAAACAGCAGCGCCACCGGCCAGAGCACCAGCAAGGCCAGCGCGCCACCCTGGCCCCGCTCGAGCCAGCGGTCGCGCCAGGCTTGCCAGCGCTTGAGCAGTCCCCATCGATGGCCCGCCAGGGCCAGCAGGGCGCCCAGTCCTGCGCCGGCCGTGTTGAGCACCCAATCAAGCGCCGACGGCACGCGCTGGGGCAAAAGATGCTGGATCGCCTCCATCGCATAGGACAGCCCGGCGCCAGAGGCGATCGCGCTGAGCAAAGCCGGCGCCATCGCCGCACCGTGGCGCAAGCGTGCGATGCCCACCAGCAAACCCAAGGGCGCATAGCCCAGCAGGTTGCTGCTGATGTCGAAGGGGATGAAGTAACGCGGCCAGGGCAGATCCAGCACAGCCCAGCCCACCAGACCCGGCGGCCAACGCCAAGGACCGAACGGAAACAGGCTGGCATAGACGATCAAGGCCAACCAAGCCAGGGCCAGCGGCACGGCCGAACTGCGATCGACAAGCCCCTGGCCTCTCATGCTGCTCGCCCTGGGGTACCGCAATCCATTCAGAAGGGCTTGACCACCGCCAGCACCACGATGGCGCTGAACAACAACACCGAGACCTCGTTGAAAATTCGAAACCAGCGATGACTGCGGCGGTTGGCATGTTGTTCAAACCGTCGCAAGTGACCGCGACACATGTGCAGGTAGCCGATTGCCGCGACCACGCCCAGCAATTTGGCATGTAGCCAGTAACTGCCGGAAAACCTTGTGGCGCCAAAACCCAGCCAAAGCCAGAAACCCAGCGCCAAGGCCACGACCATCAACAGATTGGCGAAGCGATAGAGCTTGCGGGCCATCAGCAGCAAGCGCTCGCGCTCGGCATGACTGTCATTGGGCACCATCGCCAGATTCACGAGCAAGCGAGGCAGATAGAACAGCCCGGCAAACCAACTCGCGATGAAGACGATGTGCAAGGCCTTGATCCAGAGGTAGGCAGCGCTCATGGATTCATTATCGATGCGGCGACAGATCGGGCCGAGGGCTTGGTCCGATGCGGCCGGGGGCCCCAAAAAAGAACCCCAGTCACAGGGACTGGGGCAGCAAGCCTTGACGTTGTTGAAACCCCAAGGCACCTGCTCAGGGAGGAAAAGCAGGGAACAGCCACCTCACAGCAGCCATTCGGTTTCAATATTAGCAGATTGGAATGCTGACAACCCAGCGCCGCCGAGCGTCATGGCGGCGTTTTTTCTTCACGCCAAGCCCGGCTCGCGGGGACCCGGGCAGAATCGGCCCATTGTCGATGAGGAGATTGCACGCCATGGCCCTGCCCCCCCTGCCCGCTTATCCCGCCAGCCGCCCGCGCCGGCTGCGTCGCGACGCGTTCACCCGCGATCTGGTGCGCGAGAACAGATTGCACGCCAGCGACCTGATCTTTCCGGTCTTTGTGCTCGAAGGCCAGGGCTTGGCACAGGACGTGGCGAGCATGCCTGGCGTGCAGCGCCTGTCGATCGACCGCCTGCTGCCGCTGGCTGAGGCCTGCGTCAACCTGGGCGTGCCGGTGATGGCCTTGTTCCCGGTGATAGACCCCGCGCTCAAGACCCCCGACGGCAGTGAGGCCACCAATCCCGATGGCCTGGTGCCGCGCGCCGTGCGCGCGATCAAAGACCGTTTTCCGCAACTCGGCCTGCTGACCGACGTCGCGCTCGACCCCTTCACCTCGCACGGCCAGGACGGCCTGCTCGATGACACAGGCTACATCCTCAACGACGCGACGCTGGCCGTGCTGCGAGCCCAGGCCCTGGTGCAGGCCGAATCCGGCGTCGACATCGTCGCGCCCAGCGACATGATGGACGGCCGCATCGGCGTGATCCGCCAGGCGCTCGAGGCCAAGGGCCTGATCCACACCCGGATCATGGCATACAGCGCGAAGTACGCCAGCGCGTTCTACGGCCCATTCCGCGACGCCGTGGGTTCGGCCGCCAACCTGGGCAAAAGCAACAAAAATGCCTACCAGATGGACCCGGGCAACAGCGACGAAGCGCTGCGAGAGGTGGCACTCGACATCGCCGAAGGCGCCGACATGGTGATGGTCAAGCCCGGCATGCCCTACCT
>CALQBT020000380.1 GCA_943328885.2 Bordetella parapertussis
CAGGCCGTGGGCGTTCTCGGCCAGGATGTAGACGCCCGAGAGCTGCGCCAGCGCGCGGCCCAGCGGCCACTGGCCGGGTCGGTCTTGCGGCGATGGCTGGGCAGGGCCTTCAGGCTGAGCGGGGACTGCGGGTCGCTCACCCGGTGCCAACCAGGCCAGCGTCCCGGAGGGGCCCTGGGACGCAGACCGCCATCCCGGCGCTGGCTCCTGGGTATAGAGCACGGCCAGATCCTCCAGACCCAACACGGTCTGGCCGCTGTGGTCCGGACGGCTCCAGCCCGGCCTGCCGCCGAAAGCTGGCGTCTGAGCGGCGCCGGCGTCCGTTGAGCCCTCGTGCTGCGCTGCGCCCGGGACTGAAGAAGGCCAGGTCGGGCCGTCGCCCCCCAGCTCAGGCGCGCGCGAAAGCGCCAGCGCGGCCTCGACCGCGTGACGAACCGCCTGATGCACCTCGCGGCCATCGCGAAAACGCACCTCGATCTTGGTCGGATGGACGTTGACATCGACCCTCGTCGGGTCGATCTCGACGAACAGCACCCAACTCGGCTGGCGGTTGCCGTGCAGCACATCGTCGTAAGCCGATCGCGCGCCGTGGTTGATCAGCCGGTCGCGGACAAAACGGCCGTTGACATAGGCGTACTGCTGGTCGGCGCGGGCGCGGGCGGCGTCGGGCAGGCCGATGCGACCCCAGACCCTGATGCCAGCGCTGCCAGGCCCGCCCGACGCGATCAGGGCGAGCGGCGCTGCCGTCCCGTCCAGCCGCGCATCTCGGCTCTGGGTGATGAAGTCGGCGCCCAGCACATCGGCCATGCGCTGCTCGGCGCTGGCGCCGCGCCACTGCTCGACCAGTTTGCCTTCATGCCAAACGGCGAAGCCGACCTCGGGTCGCGCCAGTGCATGGCGTCGTACAGCCTCCAGGCAATGCGCCAACTCGGTGGCGTCGGTCTTGAGGAACTTGCGCCGTGCCGGGGTTGAGAAGAACAGCTCGCGCACCTCGACGGTCGTGCCTTGGGCCCTGGCTGCGGGTTGCAACTCGCCGCTGCGCGCATCCAGCTTCGACGCGAACGAGGCGGTGGCGGTTCGGCTGGCGATGCTGAGGTCAGAGATCGACGCGATCGCCGCCAGCGCCTCGCCGCGAAACCCCATCGTCGCAACCGCTTCGAGGTCGTGCAGGTTGCCGATCTTGCTGGTGGCGTGACGTTGCAGTGCCAGCACCAGTTGCTCGGGCGGGATGCCACAGCCGTCGTCCTCGACGCTGATGCTGCGAACGCCGCCCGCCATCAAGCGCACGGTGACCTGGTTGGCGCCGGCGTCCAGCGCGTTGTCGACCAGTTCTCGCACCACCGACGCAGGTCTCTCGACCACCTCGCCGGCAGCGATCTGGCTGACCAACTCGTCGGGTAGGGCGAGGATGGGGCGGTTGGGCGGGTTCGTCATGGCCCGGATTATCCTGGCCTGTGGATTGCGTCGCATCGGGCCGATCCCGGCCTGGCTCGCCGGCGGGTCGGCTCGCGCTGGATCGGGATAATGTCGCGCCATGGACTCCTTGATGCTGTTGGCTGATTTCATTCTGCATGTCGACCGCCACTTGCGCGAGTTTGTCGACGCTTACGGGCTGTGGGTCTATGCGCTGTTGTTCTTGGTGATCTTTGTCGAGACCGGGCTGGTGGTGATGCCTTTCCTGCCTGGTGACTCGCTGTTGTTCGTGGTTGGTGCGCTCGCCGGCGCCGGGCTGATGAGCTACCCGCTGGTGCTCGCGCTGTTGCTGGTCGCTGCGGTGGCGGGCAACCAGACCAATTACGCGATCGGCCGTGCGCTCGGTCCCCGGGTCTTCGGCTGGGAGCAGTCGCGCTGGTTCAACAAGCGCGCTTTCGAGCAAGCCCATGCTTTTTACGAGCAATACGGCGGCATCACGATCGTCGCTGCGCGCTTCATGCCCTTTCTTCGCACCTTTGCGCCCTTTGTCGCCGGGGTCGCACAGATGACGCGTCGCAAGTTCAGCTTTTATGACGTGACGGGTGGCGCGCTGTGGGTCGGCAGCCTGGTCAGCGCGGGCTACCTGTTCGGCAACATCCCCTGGGTCGCAGCGAACCTGAGCAAGATCATCTGGGCGATGATTCTGATCCCCGGGGCGCTGGTCCTGTTCGGTGCCTGGCGGTCGCGTCGGGTGCGGCCGGTGGTTTGAGCGCCCACGCCACGCTGCTCAAAGCGTGCGTCGCCGGGCCAGCGGCGGGTTGCGTGCGAAGTAGCGCCGGATGCCGGTGTGCAAGGCCTCGACCAGCTTGTCTTGGTAGTCGTCGTCGCGCAGTCGGGCTTCTTCTTCGGGGTTGGAGATGAACGCGGTCTCGACCAGGATGCTGGGAATGTCGGGCGCCTTGAGCACCGCGAAACCGGCCTGCTCGACGCTGCGCTTGTGCAGCACGCCGACCTGACCGATCAAGCCCAGCACCTCGCGGCCGATTCGCAAGCTGTCCTTGATCTGGGCTGCGGTGCTCATGTCCATCATCGCGCGCAAGACCTGGGCATCGGTGACAGCGCCCAGGTTGACGCCGCCCACGCTGTCGGCGGCGTTCTCCTTGTTGGCCATCCAGCGCGCAGCCGCACTGGATGCGCCGGTCTCCGACAGCGCGAATACCGACGCACCGCGCGCGGCCGCGGTGAAAAAAGCGTCGGCGTGGATCGAGATGAACAGGTCAGCCTGAACCCGTCTGGCTTTGCGCACACGCTCGTGCAGCGGCACGAAGAAGTCGGCGTCGCGCGTGAGCATCGCCCGCATCCCGGTCACGCTGTTGAGCCGGTCGCGCAGCTTGAGGGCGACCTTGAGCACCACGTCCTTCTCGCGCAGTCCGGTCGGGCCGATCGCGCCAGGGTCTTCGCCGCCGTGGCCGGGGTCTATCGCCACCACCACCAGGCGGTCGATGCTTCGCTGTTCTTCGGCGGCCAGGGGTGCCGGGACGGGGCTGGACAACGGGGCCGGCACCGGCGGCGCAGCGGATGGTCTGGGTCGTTCGACGACCGCGCTGGCCGGGACGGTGCCCGGGACGGGGGCGATGCGACTGATGAACTCGCCCAGCGCGTCCTGCACGCTGCGCACGGCCATGGCCTCGGCGCGCTCGCGCTCTTGGATCAGCGTGGCGAGCGGGTCCGGCGCCTCGGTCGGGTGCAGGTCCAGCACCAGCCTGTGCTGGTACGCGGCGACCGGGGCGAGCGTGAACTGCTGCGGCGCCACCGGCTGCTTCAAGTCCAGCACCAGCCGCACCACGCGGGGCAGGTTCTGGCCCACTCTGACGCCGGCGATGAACGGGTCGTCGGCTTTGACCTTGCCCACCAGCTCGCGCAGCGCAGGGCTGAGCTCCAAGCCGTCGATGTCGATCACCAGCCGGGGTGGGTTGTCGGTCAGGAACTGGCGCGCAGCCAGCGGCTGGTCGCTCTCGATCGTGACCCGGCTGTACTCGGTTGCTGGCCATACCCGCACGGCGACGATGGCAGCGCCCAGCGCCAGATCGGCTCGGCCCAGGCTCAGCACCAGCGCGCCCTGGCCGAGCCGTCTTAGCGCCGTCCGGCGGCTGGTCGGTTGACGGC
>CALQBT020000381.1 GCA_943328885.2 Bordetella parapertussis
CAGTGAAGTCGAAAAAGAAATTTATGCTCACGGCGTGAGTGTGGTGGAAGTCAAGCGCGGGACCAGCAACGACATGGGCATGGTGCGAGGATCGCGCTTCAACCGCCGCGTCACCTCGGCCACTGAGATGATCTTCACCGGCCCGGTCAAAGCCAGCGCGCTGGTCAAGACCAAGTTCTCTACCGACGGACTTAAGACCCGCGGTACCAACAACAACTGCGCCAATGGCTACACCCCCTGGGGGACCTACATCACTTGCGAAGAGAACTGGTTGAACGTCGTGGCGCGTGCCGCCAACGACAACGCTAAGCGCACTGCCAAGGAAATCGCAGGTTTGAACCGCTACGGTCTGCCTGAGAACCGCAAGAGCCCCTATTTGTGGGACACCGCCGGGACGGAGGATCTGTTCATCCGCTGGACCTCCTCGGTGACGGGCACGGCCGCCACTGACGATTACCGCAATATCGCCAACACTTTTGGCTGGGTGGTCGAGATCGACCCCTTCAACCCCACAGCCATCCCGGCCAAGCGCAGCGCTCTCGGCCGCTTCAACCATGAAGGCGCTTGGCCCGCTCTGGCGGTGCCGGGTCAGCCGATCGTGATCTACATGGGTGACGACGCGCGCAACGAATACATCTACAAGTTTGTATCCACGGCCCTGTGGGACAGCAAGGACGTGAACGGCGGCATGGCTGCTGGCGCCAAGTACCTGGATGACGGCATCCTTTATGTTGCCAAGTTCAGCGCCGACGGTTCGGGCCAGTGGCTGGAACTGACTTTCGGCAAGAACGCGCTGGACGCCAGCAACGCCAGCTACGCTTTTGCTGACCAGGCTGATGTGATGACACACGCACGCATTGCCGCCGACCTGCGTGGCGCCACCAAGATGGACCGCCCGGAGTGGGGCGGCGTCAACCCGCTCAACGGCGAGGTGTACATGACCCTCACCAACAACAGCAACCGAGTCGCCACCACGGCAACGCCGACGGGAAATCAACTCAAACCTGACGCTGCCAATCCGCGTTACTACGAAGACATGAAGGGTGCGACGTCTCAGAAGGGCAATCCGAATGGCCACATCATCCGCTGGCGCGAAGCGGCCGGCAACGTGGCCGCCACGACCTTCGTATGGGACATCTATTTGTTCGCTGCCCAAGCTGATGCGGCGGCTGATGTGAACCTCTCGGGACTGACCGCTGTCAACGACTTCTCCAGCCCGGATGGCCTGTACTTCGACCCGCGCGGGCTGTTGTGGATCCAGACCGACGATGGCGCATACACCGACGTGACCAACTGCATGATGCTGGCCGCTGTGCCAGGCAAGGTGGGTGACGGTGGTGTTGCAACGGCTGCGGGCGGTACCGCCACCATCAAGGGCGCCAATGCGTCAGATGACAAGGTTCGGCGCTTTCTGGTCGGACCGAAAGACTGTGAAATCACAGGCATTGCGGTGACGCCTGATGGCAAGACCTTGTTCTTCAACGTCCAACACCCGGGTGAAAACGGCAGCCTGGCGACCCCCAGCAGCGCATGGCCCGCAAGCCAGACCGAAGCTGCCGTCACCAAGCGCCCGCGCTCGGCCACGGTGGTGGTGACGCGCAAGGACGGCGGCACGGTCGGCGTCTGAGCGCCCCAAGGCCGGCCGAAGCCGGCCGCCCCCCGTGGGGATCAAGCACAGTGGCAAAGCCACATTTGCTTGAGAGGCGCCAAGGGTGCAGGCCCGGCCGGGCTTTACGCGCCGTCCGGGAAATTCCGCAACTCACGCATCTGCCGCAAGCGCCAAAGCGAGTCTGCCGCACAGACGGTGACTGCCCGACGCTGGTCATATGGCGCCGGAGTCGGTGACGAATGAACAATCAGACACCATGCCGCTGCGGCGCAACGCGGCCTCTCGAAGGCCTGCGTCTGCCGGTCTATTTTCGGTGCTAGCTTGAACTGAAAGACCAGTTCGGAAAAGGTCTGCAAATTGGTCGTCGAGATATTCACCGGCTGCATCGGTGAAGCCGCGCCAGCCCGATCAGGCCGCCGACCAAGGAGAGCAACATCGCTTCGCTCAGGAAGGCGATCAGCCTCGCACCGCGCCTGAAGCCCAGGGCACGCAAAGTGCCGATTTCGCCAACTCGTGAAGCGACTGCGGCGCACATCGTGACCATCGCTCCGACCGAGAAGATCACCGACTGCGACGTGCCCAGAATACTGATGAAGGTCGCCAGCGCTTCAGATTGCGCGCCATAAAAGCGCTGCTCTGGTTTGAGTTCGACGGTCAGCCGTGGATCGGACCCGAGCGCGGCCTTGCAATGAACGGATCGCCAATCGCGCTCACATCTTGAGACCCTTCTTTGCTCGCGTTGAGCAAGAAGGCAAGCCATCCTGATTCTGTCGCAAGGTTTGACCTGACGTTCGGCGCCATGCCGGCCGATGGTCGCGACAGGGACCTTGCGCAGACATAGCGTCGATGTGGTGGCGGTCGAAAATCAGGATGGAATTTGGAGCCGATCTGGAGGTCGGCTTCTCCGCTAACAAGCTACTTCACGCCATAGCTTGCAATGGCCTTCGGGAATTTGAAGGTGTACAGACGCGTCGGGCGCTCCGACGCGGTGCCGGGCGCCACTCGAATGGCCGCTGCCGGGCACACCTTGGCGCCGTTGTTGACGAGTTTGCCGTTTTCCGTCAGGCAGGCTGTCACGTCGCCGCTCACTGCCACACCCTGGGCGTCAAACAACGCCGGCGTGACGCCGAAGTCGTTGTCGTTGATCAACGCAATCGTGTCGCCATTCACCACCGTGAGGCCTTCAGCCTTCTCGGCAAGCCAACCCGCATCGTTGAGCTGCAGCAGCAGCGTGCGCTTGAGCGGCACGACCTTGGTCCAGTCAACACCCTTGACCGGCTTGGCGGTGGCGCTGCTGGCTTCCAGCTCGGCACCCAGGGCATTGATGTCTGTCGCATCGACAGGTATTTCCACCAGCATGATCTTGTTGACCAGCACACCCGCTGCGTTCACGCCCTGCTCAATAGCCAGAAACTTGCCAGGCGCAACATAGGCTATGTCGCCCATCTTGGCCTGCCCGGTGTCGGATTTGGACCAGTCGGTCTTGCTCAACGGAAAGGCATAAGTTTTGGTCGCGCCGGTGGCTGGATTCAACACCAGCCAGCGCAGGAACAACGCGGTCTTGCTGACCGAAACCGATGTGCCGTCATCCACCGTCACCTTGGCGTCTAGCGGGCTTTGAACCAGGCCGTGCAGTTCGCCTGCAGCGTCCATGGCCAGGCCTTCCATGCCGCGGTTGGCGCGGCGCAGGTTCAACACTGCGGGCAACACCGGCTTGCTGGCAGTGCTGCCGGCGATGGCCGGGGCAAAGCGCTCTTCGATCTTGCCCGTGGCCACGTCCACCTTGGCGATGAACGGTCCATATTCGTCGGAGATGTAGAGCTTGCCGCTGGCCTTGTCGAACACAATGCCTTCAGGGTCCAGGCCCATGGGGTCGCCGGTCAATGCCTGAAGCGCCTCGTTCAAAGCCACTTCAGCCGACGAACCGGGGGTTCCAACAGGCAGTGGCAGGCCGGTTAGCTTGCCAC
>CALQBT020000382.1 GCA_943328885.2 Bordetella parapertussis
GAACAACTGCGGCATCTTCTTGGCGTTCATGTACTTGTGGATCGCCGAATTCGGCGGCGTGCCCAGCGGGTTGAACACGGCCAGCACTTCCTCTTCCTCGACCAGCTTGCGCGCCTGCTCGACCGTCTTGGACGGGTTGTAGGCATCGTCGAGCGTGATCAGCTTGATCTTGCGGCCGCCGATACCGCCCTCGGCATTCACTTTCTCGATATAGGCGCTGATCGATTTACCGATCGTGCCGTAGGCCGAAGCCGGTCCCGAATATGGCCCGATGTGGCCTATCTTGATCTCTTTGTCGGTGGCGCCGCTGTCGTATTTCTTTTGCGCAAAGGCTGGAGACGCCAGCACGGCAACTGCCGTACCGATGGCAGCCCATCGGGCTGCGAACTTGAGTCGGGTCTGCATCATGTTGGTTTGTTCCAAGCGGGGTTGAGAGCTAGCTTCAACACAGGCCGTCCGCCCATGTTGCCGGTTTGTACACTGTTTCGATGCCGTGGTGGCTAGGGATCAACCCACTCGGCATCAACCCGCTTGGTGCCAACCCGCCCCCGGATTCCAGGGGGGACTTTCAAGGCAGGTGCAACACCCCGTCGGCGACCAAGGCGCCGACCTCGGCAGTGTCAAACCCGAGTTCGGCGAGCACCGCTTGGCCATGCTCGCCGAGGTGGGCTGCAGCACCGGGTGCTGGCATCGGCTGGCCGTCGAACTTTCCCGCGGCGCGCGCCAAGCGCACCCGACCGAGATCGCCGTGGTCGATCTCGACCAGCATCGCGTTGTGTCGGACTTGCTCGTCGGTCAGCACCGCGCTGCGCTCGTTGACCCGGCCCAGCGGTGCACCGTGCTGGCGGAATGCCTGCTGCAACTCGCTGTTACTGAACTGCGCCATCAAGGGCTCGAGCAGCGCTCGCAGTTCGGCCTGGTGGCGCGATCGCAACGGTATCGTTCGAAAGCGCGGATCCTCGGCGATGTCGGGACGGCCCAGTGCGCGGCACTGGGCTTCGAACTCGGCTTTTTGAGGCCCCATCGTCGCGACAAAGCCGTCGGCCGTTTTCCAGGGCTTCTGGGTCGCACCCATTTCCGGGTAAGGCGCTGGCGGTGAATCGACGAAGACATGGTTGTACATCGCATCAGGCCACTGGAAGGCCAGCATCGCGTCTAGCATTGCCACCTCGACCTTGCGGCCGCGACCGTCTTGCGAGCGGGCGTAGAGCGCTGCCGTGACGGCCTGCGCTGCGGTCATCGCGGTGAGCTTGTCGCACATCAGCGTGGCGACCAGGCCCGGGTTGCCGCTGTGCTGGTCGCGGTGCGATGCCGACACGCCCGCCACGGCCTGGATCACCGCGTCGTAGGCCTTGTCGCCGGCGGCCGGGCCGTCGGCGCCGTAGCCGGTGATCGACAGCCGGATCAGCCGCGGATTCAAGCCTGCGAGCGTGGCATCGTCCAGACCCAGCCGGTCCATCACGCCGGGCCGGAAGTTGTTGACCACCAGGTCGGCACGGCGCACCAGCGCGTGCAGGATCTTGGCCGAAGCCGGCGCTTTGAGGTCAAGCGCGATCGAGCGTTTGCCGCGGTTGGCGGCGATGTAGATCGCCGACAGGTCGCCTTTGGCCGGGCCGATCAGCCGGCAGGTGTCGCCCTCGATCGATTCGACCTTGATCACGGCAGCGCCCTGATCGGCCAGCAGCGCAACGGCCATCGGGCCTGAGATCACCGTCGACAAGTCGAGGATGTGGATGTCTTTCAGAGGTTGGTGCATGCGTTGTGCCATCGGTCGATCGCTAAGCTTGAGAGCCAGGGGCTCGGCCTTGCCCACAATTAAAAACGGGCCCGCATCGCGGGCCCGTGTCACGGTTTCAGTTGCTCAGCGGCCGTAGACTTTGCCGAAGAGCACCCAGGTCTTGCCGTCGAACTTGGCCAACTGCTCGCGCTCGATCGGGTAGAAGTCATCCGGTCCGGTCTTGACGTTGACACCTGGCAGCAGCATCGGCAGGTTCATGTCCAGGCTGGCTGCCTGCTTCATGATGTTCTCGCGGGTCAGGTTGTCGCCCGCCTGCTTCAGCACTTGCACCAGGCCCTGGGCAGCGGTGTAGCCATAGACGTTGTTGGCATCCTTCAGGTCACCATTCGGCAGGTACTTCTTCATCCAGGCCAGCCAGTCGTCCCATTCCTTGCCCTTCTGGAACTGCGGGTCGGTCGGATCCTTCAAATAGTTCGCGGTGAAGATACCCACACCGTTCTCGGGACCGGCCGGGACCATCACCGCACCGACCGAAGCCGACACGCTGTTGAGGTAATGCAGCGGCTTCCAGCCGATCTCGGCGTTCTTCTTGATCACCATCGCCGCGAACTTTGGTGTCGTGACGTTGAAGAAAGTGTCAGCGCCCGAGGCCTTGATCGACAGCAACTGGCTGTCGACGGTGGGGTCGGTGACCTCGTAGCTGAGCTTGGAGACGATCATGGTCTTGGCCTTGTCGCCCAGACCGTCCTCGAATCCCTTGACGTAGTCCTTGCCGTAGTCGTCGTTCTGGTACAGGATCGCGACCTTGGCGTTGGGCTTGGTCTCCAGCAAGTGCGCTACGAACACCTTGGACTCGCTCTGGTAGTTGGGCTGCCAGCCCATCGTCCACGGGAAGTTCTTCGGGTCACCCCACTTGGTGGCGCCGGTGGCCACGAACAGCTGTGGCACCTTCTTGGCATTCATGTACTTGTGGATCGCCGAGTTCGGCGGTGTGCCCAGCGTGTTGAAGACGAACAGGACTTCTTCTTCCTCGACCAGCCTGCGCGCCTGCTCGACGGTCTTGGCGGGGTTGTAGCCGTCGTCCAGGCTGATCCAATTGAGCTTGCGGCCATTGATGCCGCCCTCGGCGTTGACCTTGTCTATGTAAGCGCCGATGGCTTTACCGATCGCGCCGTAGGCCGAGGCTGGGCCCGAATAAGGGCTGATGCCGCCGATCTTGATTTCTTTGTCGGTCGCGCCAGTGTCATATTTTTTCTGCGCAAAGGCTGGCGTCGTCAGCGCGGCGACTGCCACGCCGATGGCGGCCAATGGGCCTGTAAGTTTCCAGGTCTTGAAGGTCATTTTCTAGAGATCCCTTTTTGGGGTGGTTGGTGAATGAAAAACGTTGGTGGATTAGGATTTTTGCACGGGGTCAACCCGTGTGGCCGGCTGCAGTGAGGCCCAGATCTTCTTGAGCAAGCCCATCACGCCCGAGGGCATCATGTACATGATCGCGATCAGCACCACGCCGTAGATCGCCCAGGGTGCCGACTTGGAGACCTCTTCGGCAACGTTGGGGACGAACTGGATGAAGATCGCACCGAAGATTGCGCCGGGAATCGACGCCAGCCCACCGACCACCACGCCGACCAAGAAGGTGATCGACAGGAAGACGGTGAAGCTGTCGGGCGACACAAAGGCCACGCAGATCGCGCCCAATGCACCCGCCACGCCGGTGAAGGCCGCCGAGACGCCGAAGGTCACCGACTTGAAAACCGGCAGGTTGATGCCCATCGCCGTGGCTGCGATCGGATGGTCGCGGATCGCAATCATCGCGCGGCCGATGCGTCC
>CALQBT020000383.1 GCA_943328885.2 Bordetella parapertussis
GACCGCTGCCAGCCGGTCCATCACGTCGGCGGCTTGGGTCAGCGGGATCCAGTTGTACTGCAGGTTCTGGCGCGTCGTGAAGTGACCGTAGCCGCGGTCGAACTCGCGTGCAATTGCCGCGAGCTCGTGCAACTGGCGGCTGTTGAACTCGCCGTAGGGAACGGCCACGCGCAGCATCGGTGCATGACGTTGCACGTACCAGCCGTTTTGCAGCCGCAGTGCGCGAAAGTCGTCCTCGGGCAACTCACCGGCGAAGTGGCGGTCGAGTTGGTCACGGAACTGGGCGGCGCGTTGGCGCACGAACTGGCGGTCGAATTCGTTGTAGGCGTACATCGTGGTCGTCTGATGGTTGAGAGTTAAGTGGTCAGTGGATGACCTTGAGGCCCGCGGTGACGAGACAAGCGCACAGCAGACCGCGCACCAGCCGTTCGGACATTGACTTGGTCCGCTGTGCGTCTAGCCAGGTGCCGGGTAGTGAGCCCGCCAGCAGCGTGGGCAACAACGGCCAGCGCCGGATGCCGCTTGAACACGCTGATCGGTAGCGGCTTCATCGGCGATCCGCCGCCCAGGCCGGGCATGCCGACGATGGTGCCGATGGGAAAACCGCTGACGATTGCAAGCCAATCCATGAAGCCTGTCCGATGCATGTTGCAGGGCAGCATGCCCCGACCGAGGGCGGACTGTAAGCGTCTGTCTTATAAGTTCAAACGATAATTAAGTTTGTTGTTCATTCTTAATTGGAATAAGAGGTGCCTGGCGACCTCGGGCTTCCTACAATCCGCGCATGAATCGACGACAGAGTTGCCGCGGTCTGCTGGCTTTGCTGGCGGCGGTCGGCTTGGCAGGTTGCCAGACCCCTCCGATCGCCCCACCCACCGTGCCAGCGCTCACGCCCAAGCCGACGCGGCCGCCCCGCATCGGCTTGGCGCTGGGTGGTGGCGCGGCGCGCGGTTTCGCCCACATCGGCGTGATCCAGGTGTTGGAGGAAGCCGGCATCCGGCCCGATCTGGTGGTCGGCACCTCGGCCGGCAGCTTGGTGGCTGCGCTCTATGCCGCGGGCCGGTCAGGCCAGGAACTGGCCCGGGTGGCGTTGGCGATGGACGAATCGGCGATCACCGACTGGTCGTTCCCAGGCCGGGGCATGATCCGCGGCGAGGCCTTGGCTCGCTACGTGCGCGAACAGACCGGTCACCGCATGATCGAGCAACTGCCCTTGCCGCTGGGCATCGTCGCCACCGATCTGGACAGCGGATTGGGCATGTTGTTTCAGCGCGGCGACGTCGGCGCGGCGGTTCGGGCCTCGAGTGCGGTACCCGCGGTGTTCCAGCCGGTCAAGATCGGTCTGCGGGAGTATGTCGATGGTGGGCTGGTGTCGCCGGTGCCTGTGCGCTTTGCGCGTCAGATGGGTGCTGAACTGGTGATTGCGGTCGACATCTCGTCGCCGCCCGATGGCAACCCGACCGGTGACCCGTTCAAGATGCTGCTGCAGACTTTTTCGATCATGGGCAAGAGCATCAACGGTCTCGAACTCAAGGACGCCGATATCGTGATCCGCCCCCAACTCGCGGGGGTGTCGAGCGCCGACTTCACGGCCCGCAAGCGTGCCATCGACGCCGGCCGCGAGGCTGCAGCCGCCGGCCTGGTGGCGCTGCGCCAGCGCATGCTTGCGTTGGCCCATTGAGGGGCGGGCGAAAAAAAGCCCGGGGCCAAGCCACCGGGCTGAAGGTACGCTGAACAAGTCGAGACGTACCGAGGAGACAAACTCACAAGCACTGCGGCTCACCCACTGCAGCACACAGGTTAGTGGCCCTGGAGCGTCGATAAGTTCCGCGCCATCTGGGCCTGGACCCTGATTGATCAGGCGGCGCGCTTGGCCGACTTGGTCGCGGCTTGGCTGGCCTTGACAGCGGTGTTTGTCACGGCGTTGATGTTGGCTTCAACCATCTCGGTGGCTTGCTTGGTGGCTTTCTGGACCGACTCGAACGCGTTGTTGGCGGCGTTGATGGCTGACCGCACCAGGGTCACAGCGTTTTCGCTGCCGGCTGGGGCGGTCTTGAGCGCACCGTCGACGACCGAGGTCAAGCTCTTTTGCAACTCCGCAAACTGGCTTTCGGCGGTCTTGGTGACTTCGGCCGTGGTGGCCGCAGCGATGTCGTACAGGTGGCGGCTGTAGGCAGCGGCTTTCTCGGCCGAGGGTTGCAGCAGGCTTGCTTGCAGTGCCATCAGTTCTTGCGCGTCCTTGGCTGCCAGCAAGGCTTTGGTGTTCTCGGCGGACTCGCTCAGCGAGGCCTTGGCCACTTGCAGATTCAGTTCGACCAGCTTCTCGACGCCTTCAAAAGCCTTGCTGGTCAGGCCGAACAGGGTTTCGAGGTTGGCCTTGCTCGCGGCGGCGAATTGGTCTTGGGTCATGTAGTTCATGGTGTACTCCGGTAGGTAGGGGGATCAGCTCTTTGCAGTCATGCTGCACTGCAACATAAAACGAAGTATAGACCGCTGAATCAGGATTGCAAGACATTTTTGCTGCAATGCAGCAATCTAGGGGGAATTGCCTAAGACCAGGATCGGATCGCCCCTGGGCAAGCTGCCGAACCCTGGCTTCAAGCCAAGCCCCGAAGGCAGGGCTCGGCACAATTCGAGCATGCAGACCTTCAGCCATCAACGCCATCTGTTGGACCTGCCTTCTGGCCATCGCTTTCCCGCTGCCAAGGTCCGGCTGTTGTATGACCGGGTGCAGGCCGAATGCGCTGCGCTGCGATGCGTCGAGGCCGATCCCGCCAGCGACGGCGAGCTGGCGCTGGTGCACGGCCCCGACTACATCACGGCGGTCGTGACGGGGGCGCTGTCGGTCGCTGCGCAGCGCGAGATCGGCTTGCCCTGGAGTGAGGCCTTGGTGGCTCGCAGCAGGCGATCGGTGGGTGCGACCATCGCTGCGGCGCGCGCCGCATTGGCCGAGGGTTTGGCGGTCCATCTCGGCGGGGGGACCCATCACGCGGCTGCCGACAAGGGCTCGGGTTTCTGCGTTTTCAACGACGTCGCGGTGGCCGGGCGGCTGATGCAGGCCGAGGTCTGGCGCAACGGGTCCGCGTCGCGTCGCCTGCTCAGGCTGTGGGTGATTGACCTCGATGTGCACCAGGGCAACGGCACGGCAGCGATCTTTCGCAACGACCCGACGGTGTTCACGCTCTCGCTGCACGGCGCGAAGAACTTTCCGTTTCGCAAGGAACTCAGCGATCTGGACGTTGACTTGCCCGACGATTGCGCTGATGGGCCTTACCTCGAAGCACTGGACGTCGCGCTGCACCAAGCCTGGGACCGGCAGTGCGCCTCAGGCGACGCACCGGGCTTGGCTTTCTATCTGGCCGGCGCCGATCCGCACGAGGGCGACCGCCTGGGCCGGCTCAATCTCAGCGCAGCGGGCTTGGCCGAGCGCGACCGCCGGGTGTTCGAGTTCTTGCGCTGCCGACGGGTGCCGGTGGCCGTGACGATGGCCGGCGGCTACGGCCGCGACATCCACACCACGGTCGCGCTGCACCTGAAAACAGTGCAACTGGCTCAGCAGTCGTACC
>CALQBT020000384.1 GCA_943328885.2 Bordetella parapertussis
CGTAAAGTCTGTCACGAACCAGCCGGTCTCCGCGACACCATCGACCATGCGGGTCGTCTTGCGGCTGGCAAATTCGGGGTGGTTGGCCACATCGGTGGTGGTGGTGATATTGGGTTCATGGCGAGCAACCAGCTCGCCGTCACGCGTGGCCACCAGATCCGGCTCAATGAAATCAGCCCCATTCTTGATGGCCAGCGAGTAGCCTCCGAGCGTGTGGTCAGGCAGGTAGCCCGCCGAACCGCGGTGCCCTATGACCAAGGGCTGCGCGCCGTCGAGCGTCAAGAACAGAAAAGAATCACCACCACCGCAGGCTACCAGGGTGGCAATGCTCATGCAGCTCAGTGCCAGCGTCAGCCGGCCCAAAAGGGGGAAAGTTTTCATGCCGTTGCTTTCAGGTTGGGAAAGCGAAAACTGTAGCCACGGCTTGTGACGGTTTAGCGTCACTTCATTCGCGCTCGCCGCGATCTCCCCCCTTTGCCGCCCCGGATGTCGTTTTCGTCAGCAACGCGGTGGCATGCCACGCCGTTGTCAAACGCGCTTCATCGCACGCGGTACTTCTCCAGCGCGGCACGGTCGATCTCCACGCCCAGGCCAGGCCCGTCGGGAATCGTCACCCAGCCACCATGCTGCAGGATGGGCTCGGTGATCAGGTGCTGGCGGAACGGATGCGACGATCGGTCGTACTCGAACACCGGTTCCTGCGCGAACAGCGAATGGTGCGCCACTGGCAGCGCAGCGATCAGCTGCAGTGAGGCTGCCTGCGCGATGGCAGATCCCCACACATGCGGGTTGACCGCCACGCCGTGCGATTGCGCCAGCGCGATGATGTGGCGGGCCGCCGTGATGCCGCCACAAGAGCCCAGGTCGGGCTGGGCGATGTCGACTGCCCCTGCGGCGAACAGTTCGCGGTAGCCGTACATGGTGTGTTCGTTCTCGCCGCCGGCGATCGGCATCGTCAGCTTCTCGCGCATTTCGGCATAACCGCGCAGGTCTTCCGGGACCACCGGCTCCTCGTACCAGCGCAGCTTGCAGTCGGCCAGCGCGCGGCCCAAGCGCAGCGCTTCGGCGCGCCCGTAGGCATGGTTGGTGTCGATCATCAAGCTGACGTCCCGCCCTTCGATGGCGCGGCAAATGGCCTGCATGCAAGCGATATCGTCTTCCACGCCATAGCCTAGCTTGACCTTCATCAGGCGAAAGCCCGCCTCATGGTGGCGCACCGCCTCTTCGGCCAGTCGCGCGGCCTCGCCCTGGCCTTTGATCCGGTAAAAGCCCGTGGCATAGGGTTCGACCCGGTCGCGGAAGGCACCGCCCAGCAGCTTGTGGATGGGCTCGCCGCGTGCGCGGCCGGCGATGTCCCACAAGGCAATATCAAGCGCGCTGATCGCGGCCACCACTGAACCCTTGCGTCCGTAATCGCGGGTGGCGTGGTACATGCGGTGCCACAGCACTTCGGTGGCGAGCGGGTCGGCGCCGATCAGCAGCGGCTTCAACGCATATTCGATCGCCGCAGCGGCTATTTCAGGCGGCTCCAGGCCTTGTGCGAAGGCCTCGCCCCAGCCGATCACGCCCTCGTCGGTGATCACCTCGACCAAGGTGGCGCTGCGCTGTCGCACCCAGCCCTGGGAGAAGGCGAAAGGCTCCGCGAGCGGGCTCTTCAGAACATGAACTTCAACACCGGTAATTTTCATGGGGTCCAAAAATTCTCTGAAAGCTTGAAAGCTCGTGACCTGGCCTGATCGGCTGTGCTAACGCCTATTCTGCTTTGACCCCGGCGGCCGAAATCACCTTGGCCCATTTGGCGATTTCCTCGTCCAGGAAGCGCGCCGCCTGCTCGGGCGAGTTGCCCACCGGCTCGATGCCCAGAGACTCGAACTTGGCTTTCAGATCAGGCGATGCCAAGGCCTTGGCGGTCTCGGCGGACAGGCGGTTGACCATCTCGCGCGGCACGCCTGCGGGTGCCAAGAACATCACCCAGGTCGAGGCCTCGAGCGCTGGCCCGCCCGCTTCGGCCAGCGTCGGCACCTCGGGCACGCTGGGCAGGCGTTTGGCCGAGAACATGCCCAGCGCCCGGATCTTGCCGCCGCGCACCAGCGGCATCAACGCGCTGGGGGTGTCGACCAGAATTTGAATGCTGCCGCCCATCAGGTCTTGAACCGCCGGCGCTGTGCCTTTGTACGGCACATGCATCATGTTGACGCCGGTCGTTTGCTTGAAGAGCTCGGTGGTCAGGTGCGCCGCTGCGCCTATGCCCGACGACCCGAACGACACCTTGTCGGGGTTGGCCTTGGCATAGCTGATCAAGTCCTTAACATCTTTGGCGGCAAAAGCGTTGTTGGCGGTCATGATCAGCGGGGCGATGCCCACCAGCGAGACTGGCGCGAAGCTCTTGACCGGGTCGTAAGGGATGCGCCCGGTGTACAGCGTGGCGTTGGCCGCATGGGCGGCAATCACCGTCAGGAAGGTGTAGCCATCGGGCGCCGATTTGGCCGCCATGTCGGCACCGAGCAGCGAGTTCGCGCCCGGCTTGTTCTCGACCACGATGGCCCAGCCGGTCTGCTCCTGCACCTTTTGCAACACCATGCGCGTGGCGTTGTCGGTGATGCCGCCGGGCGGGTACGGGACGATCCACTTGATGGGCTTGACCGGCCACTTCTGGGCCGCCGCCGCGGTGTTGCTCTGGGCTGGTGCGCCGGTACACAGAACGGCGATGGCCAAGGCGCTGGCGAGCTGGTGAAACTTCATGACGGCGTCCTAGAGGATTCGAGAGCTTGCAAGCATAGTGCCGAACGCTGGCGCTGCAGGCCCTGCGCGGTTGACCGGCCAGATAGCTGAGCCAAGCATCTTGAAGAACTGCGGGTTTCCGCTCGGGTTCCGGCGGCGCAAGCCGTGGCATGATCCCGCCGGGCTTTCAGCCCTTCGCAAGAAGCTCTACCGATGCAAACCAACATGCCCGGGACCCAGCTTGGCGCAGGCCGGACCGTCAGTGTGATCAAACTGACCCATGTTGGACAACTTGAACCAGAAATGCGCTTAGTGATTCGACCCAAAAATCAGCTCTCCCAGGGCACTGTGACCCCTGGTGTCGGACCCAGCGGCGATCGCTGGAAACCATCGATGCAAGCGCCTAACACTGCCGCTACACGTCCATGCTGGCATGTCCTGGCCGCAAGGCTTGATCGGTCTGCACCGACTGTTGGCCTGGACGGGCGATGAGCCTGCGCCCGACGATGTCTCTGCGGGCCGACGCGCCGCAGCCAGTGGTTCTGCTCGGTGCCCGGGCCTGGCTATCGGCCCGCGACGAGCTGTCAGCGCGCGACTCAAGTCCATCGGCCTGGGCCGATGGCAACGGAGGAATACATGATTGATTTCCTGCAGCAACTGTTCGGCGGGATCGCGCTGGGCTGCGTTTACGGCCTGATCGCGCTGGGCTTCGTGCTGATCTACAAGGCCACCGAAGTGGTGAACTTCGCCCAGGGCGAGGTCATGATGATCGGGGCCTTCCTGTCCTACACCTTCATCGCGACCCTGGGCCTGAACTACTGGCTAGGTTTTGCGATGTGCA
>CALQBT020000385.1 GCA_943328885.2 Bordetella parapertussis
CGTGGGCTTCCTGGGCACCGCGCAGATCGACCGCTTTGCCAACCTGAACACGACGGTGATCGGCCCCTACGACAAGCCGAAGGTGCGCCTGCCCGGCGCCGGCGGTGCGCCGGAAATCGCCAGCAACGCGAAAGAAGTGCTGATCATCGTCAAGCAGTCAGCGCGCACCTTCGTGAAGAAGCTCGATTTCGTGACGTCTGCCGGTTACCTCGGCGGCGGTGACGAACGCGCGAAGCTGAAACTGCCGGGCAAGGGCCCCACCGCGGTGATCACCGACCTGTGTGTCATGGAGCCCAACGCGGTGACGAAGGAGCTGACTGTGGTCAGCCTGCACGCCGGCGTCACCCGCGAACAGGTCACGGCGGCCACCGGCTGGCCGGTGCAGTTTGCGGCGAGTGTCGTCGAGACGGCCGCGCCCACGGAGCTTGAACTGGCCACCCTCCGCGCCCTGCAACAGCGCACGGCGGCTGCGCACGGCACGGCGAGCGCCGCGGAGTAATCCCGCAGCGCTGAGGGGCTAGACGCGCTCGATGAGTAGCGCGATGCCCTGGCCCACGCCGATGCACATGGTGCACAGGGCGTAACGACCCTGCGTCTGCTGCAACTGATAGGTCGCCGTCGTCACCAGCCGCGCGCCACTGGCACCCAGCGGGTGACCCAGTGCAATGGCGCCGCCGTTCGGATTAACGTGTTCGGCATCCTCCGCCACGCCCAGGCCCTGCAACACGGCCAGCGCCTGTGCGGCGAAGGCCTCGTTGAGCTCAACGACATCAATGTCCGCCATCGAGAGGCCGGCCCGCTGCAACAGCTTCTGCGTGGCGGGCACCGGACCGATGCCCATGATGCGCGGCGGAACGCCCGCGGTAGCGGCCATCACCACGCGCGCCAGCGGCGTGAGGCCATAACGCTTTACTGCGTCCTCGCTGGCGATCAGCAGCGCGCAGCTGCCATCGTTGATGCCGGAGGCATTGCCGGCCGTCACGCTGCCGTCGGGCCGAACCACACCCTTGAGCCGCGTCAGCGAGGCCAGCGTGGTGTCGGCGCGCGGGTGTTCGTCGGTGTCGACGATGCGCGGCTCGCCCTTGCGGCTGGGGATCGTCACGGCAACGATCTCGCGCGCAAAGCGCCCGGCGACCTGGGCCTGCGAACAGCGCTGCTGGCTGCGCAGGGCAAAGGCATCCTGTGCGGCACGGGTGATCTGGAACTGCGCTGCCACGTGCTCGGCCGTCTCGGTCATGGCATCGACGCCGTAGAGTTCTTTCAGGCGCGGGTTGATGAAGCGCCAGCCCATCGTCGTGTCTTCCAGCTTCATGGCGCGCGAGTAGGCGCTCTCGGGCTGGCCCATGACGAAGGGCGCACGCGACATGCTTTCGACGCCACCGGCGATGATCAAGTCTGCCTCACCCGTGCGGATGGCCCGTGCGGCCTGCGCGACGGCATCGAGGCCCGAACCGCAGAGCCGGTTCAGCGTCACGCCGGGCACGGCATCGGAGAGCCCGGCCAGCAGCACCGCCATACGGGCGACGTTGCGGTTGTCTTCACCGGCCTGGTTGGCGCAGCCAAAATAAACGTCATCGACCGCGGCCCAGTCGACCTGTGGATTACGCGCCTTCAAGGCGTGGATCGGGATCGCGGCCAGGTCGTCGGCCCGCACTTCGGCCAGCGCGCCACCGTAACGGCCAATGGGCGTGCGCACGGCATCGCAGATGAAGGCTTCCCGCATCAGATCGACTTCCCGGCTGGCAGGCCCAGGGCGCTGCGGATCTGCGCGTTGTGCTCGCCCAGCGTAGGCGGCGCGGTAACTTCCAGCGCACGCTCGCCATCGAACGACACCGGCGAGCGCACCGTGCGGAAGCGCCCCATCTCCGGGTGATGTGCTTCGGTCAGCAACTGCAGGTGTTTGGCCTGCGGATCCTCGAGTGCCTCGCTGGCGTCATAGACCGGCGAGTTGGGCACATCTTCGTGCTGCAGGCGCGCGCACCAGTCGGCGCGCGGGCGGCGGGCAAAGTGTTCGCCCAGCGCAGCGATCAGCAACTCATGGTTCTCGATGCGCTTCTCGCGCGTGCAGAAGCGATCTTCCTGCAGCAGCCCGGGGTTTTCGATGGCCGTGGCCAGGCCCTGCCAGAACTTCTCGGGCGAGGACATGTGCAGGGCAATCCACTTGCCATCGCTGCACTTAAGCACGTACGACTGCGACACACGCGGCCGGCTGTAGGGCCCCATGATCTCGTCGGCTTGCAGGTAGTGCGTGAAGCTGTCGAGGTTGAAGTGCGCCATCGCCTCGAGCATCGACACCTCGACCTTGCGGCCCACGCCGGTGCGCCCGCGTTCCACCAGCGCGCCCAGGATGCCGTAGGCGGCATAGGAACCGGTGAGCGAGTCGGCCATCGCAGGGCCCACGACGCGCGGGTTTTCCGGGTTCACCAGCAAGTGCAGGAAGCCGCTGGCCGCTTGGGCCACGGTGTCATAGGCGGGGCTTTCGGCGAGCGGACCCGTCGGACCAAAGCCGCTGATGGAGCAGTAGATCAGACGTGGATTGATCGCGCGCAGCCGCGCCTCGCCGGCACCGAGCTTCTCGGCCACGCCGGGGCGGAAGTTCTGGATGTAGACGTCCGCATCGGCGATGAGCGCATCGAAGACTTTCTGGTCTTCGGCATCCTTCGCATTGATGGTGATGCTGCGTTTGTTGCGGTTGTAGGTCTGGAAGTGCGGACTATAGAGACCGCCCTTGAACGCGCGGAACGGGTCACCGCCCGGCGCCTCGACCTTGATGACGTCGGCACCCAGATCGGCCAACAGCATGCCCGCCGCAGGCCCCGTGATGAACGTGCCCTGCTCGATAACCTTGATACCCTGCAAAACTTTGATCATGTCAGACGCTTTTCCCGTTGGCGTTCGTGTCCTGCGGCATGGCGCCCAGGTACTGGACTTCACGCGTGGCCTGGTAGGTCAGCGCAAAGCCAATGGGCTGCTGCAGTTCTTCATAGAGATGGGCAATGAGGCCCGCGGTGCGCGCGAGGATCGGCACGCCCTTGAGCGCTTCGACCGGAAAGCCCGCGCCCAGCAGCACAGCCGGGATCGCACCCGACACATTGAGCTTGAGGTCCTTGCCAATGACCTGCGCGGTGAGGGCTTCAACCTGCTGCGCGATGGCGATGAAGCGCAGGTCCGTGCCCGCCGTGGTGGCCACGCCAAACAGCGCGTTGACGCGCGGATCGCGCTCCTTGTGCTGCGGATGGCCATAGCCCGGCAGCGGCCGACGCGCCGCCTTCCAGGCCTGCATGACTGCGGTGGCGGCATCGGCCAAGGCCTCGCCCTGCTGCATGCGGGCATCGATCTCGCCATACAGACGACCCGCGGTTTCTGACGCACCGAGGATGACCGAGCCGCAACCGAGGATGCCGGCCGCCACGGCGCCCTGCATCGCATCGGGCGCGGCCGCGAAGGTCATGCGCGCGGCCTGTACGCTGGGCACCAGGCCGTGCTCGGCGATGGCCACCAGCGTGGCATCGAGCACCGCGCGCTGCGCAGTCGTGGGCAGGCTGC
>CALQBT020000386.1 GCA_943328885.2 Bordetella parapertussis
CTTGATCGCGTGGCGCATCACCATCACGTTGAGTCGGTTGTCCTCGACATAGAGCACGACAAAAGGCCGCGGCGGATCGCGACACAACTCGACCTGAACGGCGTCGGCAGGCTCGGCAACGCCGGCGATCCGTGCGGTGGCGAGGCCGACATCGTTGAGCGGCGCGGCCGCGACCAGTCGCAGTGTGAACACCGAGCCCTTGCCGGGTTCGCTGCGAACCTGCAGCGAGCCGCCCATCGCTTCGGCCAGCTCGCGCGCCACCGACAGCCCCAGCCCGGACCCTTCGACCTCGCCGAGTTCGGCGCCCAAGCGGTTGAAAGGCTGGTACAGCGAATCGATCTGACCCTGGGTCAGCCCCGGCCCGGTGTCGCTGACGGCCATGCAGATTGAGCCAGCCCCTGACTCGTTTGACGCCGGCTCGTGCGACAGCGACAGCCAGACCGAGCCGCCGACGCGGTTGTACTTGATCGCATTGCTCAGCAGGTTGATCAGAATCTGGCGCAAGCGGCGATGGTCGGCGACCGCTCGCCAGCCATGGCGCTGATCATTCAGATGGAGGCTGACCTGCCGGGCCATGGCGTTTGCCGCCAGCCATGACAGGCATTCGGCGGCCAGCGGACCCACGCTGCAGACCTCGGACACCAAATGCAAGCCGCCGGACTGGATTCGCGACAAGTCCAGCACGTCGTCGATCATCGACTTCAGCTGGTCGGCCGCACTCTGGATCAGACCGACCTGCTCGACGACAGCGGGTAAAGCGCACACGGCCGGCTCCAGCGCGAGCAACTGCGCGAACCCCATCACCGCATTGAGCGGTGTTCGCATCTCGTGGCTGACGCGGGCCAGAAACTCGCTGCGGTTGCGGTTGGCCATCGATTCAGCCAAGCCTGCAGCGATGCTGGCAGCGGTCGCTTGCTGCAAAAGGTAGCGCTCGGTGATGTCCTGCACGGTGCCCACCAGCCTGACCACTAATCCAGACTCGTCAAACTCGGCGGCACCGCGGACCTCGATCCAACATGCAGCCCCTGGAGCGGGCAGCAGTTCAAGATCCAGCACAAAGGGCTCGAAAACGGCGAAGGCTACATCAATCGCCGCCTGCAATCGCTGCCAGCTCTCAGGCACGTAATACTGCTCACGCTCGTCGCGTGTTCGCGCCTGGCGGTGCGCAGGCAGACCAAAGATCTGAGAGGTCAATTCCGAGTAGACAGTGCGTCGGGAGGACGAGTCGACTTCCCAGGTGCCTATCCTGCCGAGCTGATGCGCATGCTGCAAATCATTGAGGGACTCGCGCAGCTTTGCCTGATTGCGCTCACCTTCGATCAACAGCGCGCTCTTTTCCTCGTGGAAGTGCTGCAGTTTCGCATGCGACTTTTGCATGATATTTGCGATCCGCTCAGCCTGTTCGACCCGCGACCGAGCCAGGCCATTCTCGTCACGGAACGCGGTGAATCGCATGGCCAAAGCCAATTGCATCGCCAACATCGTACCCACACTGGTGTACACAGGGAGGTTGTACGACAGCTGCAACGCGGGGATGAAACCCAGCAAACCCAAGCCATGCAGGCCCGACCCGCCCAAGGCGACGGCGTTGGCCAACAAGAGCCAGCGCGCATCCGCTTGGCCTCTGCGCCACAGATGCCACGACGGCAGCAACAGCAAGGGAATGAACATCGTCGTGCCGCCGACGACCAGCCGTGTCGTCTCTAAAGAGTAATCACTGAAATATGCGGGCAACAGCAACCACGGCAGCGCTATCTGGATCAAGAACGGGACCCGCATCCAGCTTGCAGCGACGTCGATGCGCAGCATGCGCTGGTAGAGGGGCACAGCCGACGACAGAAACAAGGCCAAGCCGGCCACGCTCCAGAAGTCGCCGACCAACGCCAGGTCTCGCCCAATGAACTGGCTGGCAAGGCCGTAGACCCCGAAATAGACAGCCGCATGGCCCAATACATGCAGGCTGAAGCAGGCGAACATTGCCTCGCGGAGCTTGGCCCACAACACGAGGTTGATGGACAACAGCAGCGCAGCCAGACCGAAGTAAAAGCCCAGACCTGCCATGTTGAGGCTGTCTTGCTCGCGAAACTTGTCGGGGTGCCAAAGTATTAACCGCGCTTGTGAGCTGCTGCTGGTCTCGATCCGCAGGTAGAAGCTGCGAGGCGCGCTGTCGGGCAGTTCGAGCTTGAAAACGGAATTTCTATGGTTGAGATCGCGCTTGGCAAACGGCTGCCGGTCGCCGGTGTGGTGTTCGACAAAACCGTCAGCAGAGGGTTCGAACAGCCGCAGGTCGTCGAGCACGGCGGGTTGCACCTCCAGCCAGCGCGGGCCGGGCGACGGGGCTTGGACCGTGAAGCGCAGCCAATGCACATGCCGGGTGAAGCCGGCGCTGAAATTGCCCTTCACCGGTTTGAATCTGCCCAGCGTCTGCGTTGAGCTGACGCTGGCGATGGTCTCGATGCCGGTCGGGTCGACCAACACCGCGATGTCGCGCAGCGGCTGTGCCGCCGCCGGCGCGGCGGCAGCAGCGAACAGGTAGACGATCAAGATCGCCGCCAACAGCAAGCTGATGCCCAAGGCGATAGCCACCGACCAGCAACGAACGACCTTGAGCCGTCGATCGATCACAGCCACAACACCTTCTGCCTTGTTAGAAGCGCGTTCAACCCAATCAAAATTTTCTGGATCTGGTGCTTGGTGCTTGGTGCTTGGTGCTTGGTGCTTGGTGCTTGGTGCTTGGTGCTTGGTGCTTGGTGTTGAAATTTTCAGAATACAAAGTACGCAAACCTATCTTGCTATAGACGCGTCATCATAAAATTAATTTATGACGTTCTTAGCGCTCAATCAGAGCATTCATGTCGATGGACAAGGTGTAAATCAACAATACTGTGTTTATTGATTGGCGAAACGCGCAAAACCTATGGTGTGGGTCGACCCAACACCTGTGCCAAGCAGTCCAGCAGCAGCCCGATCTCCGCGCGGGGTCCGGCGACTGAGGCCGTGAACAGCGCGACCTTGAAGTCCAGGCAAGCATCGCGCGCTGAGCCTCTGGCGTCAGCGTCGGCCGCGGCAAGTCCAGCTGCCGCGTCGCGGGTATGTCGGCGCTGCGAGGCTTCGCAAACACCAGCGCCTGATGGCGCTCGCGCTGGGCGGAGGTCGGCATCGGCAGCGCTTTGCCCGGGCACCCCGGGCGAGGATCTAAGTCTCTAGCGCAGGTCGAAGCCCTGATCCCGGACAAAGCGGCCCCAGTCCTCGCGTTGCGGCGCGGCGTACTGGTGCACCCGTTCCGCCGACCAGGCCCTGGGTGGCGCAGCGCCGGCAGACTGCGCTGCGCGAGCGGCGATGTAGCGCGCATCGAAGCCGTCGACGGCCGGGTCGTCATCGACGGCGCCGATGCGGTCGGTGTGGAAGGTGGCTGCCAGCGGCAACCTGGGGTTCAGGGCTGTTGACGCAGCCGGGTAGCCTATGCAGAGGCCGGCCACCGGGACGACCCGATCAGGCAAGGCCAGGATCTGCGCCAGACTGTCGGCCTGGTTGCGC
>CALQBT020000387.1 GCA_943328885.2 Bordetella parapertussis
GATGAACAGCAGCGCGGTGCCGGTGCGCTCGCTGAGCTCGCGCAGCAAGTCGGTGATCTGGGCTTGCACCGTGACGTCCAGCGCAGTGGTAGGTTCGTCGGCGATCAGCAGCTTGGGCTCGGAGACCAAAGCCATCGCGATCATCACGCGCTGGCGCATGCCACCCGAGAGCTGGTGCGGGTACTCGTCGTGGCGCCGCGACGGCAGCGCGATGCCGACCTGGGCTAGCGCGTGCACCGCGCGCTCGCGCGCCTCGGCTCGCGACACCGCGAAGTGCGACCGGTAGGCTTGGCCGATCTGGTGGCCGATCGTGAAGACCGGGTCGAGCGCGCTCATCGGTTCCTGAAAGATCATCGCGATCTCACGCCCTCGCAGCGCGCGCATCTGCGGCGCCGCCAGTCCGACCAAGTCTCGACCCTCGAACAGCACTTGCCCGGAGATGCGCGCCGAGTCCGCGGCCAGCAGCCGCATGATGGCCAGGCCGGTGACGGTCTTGCCGCAGCCGCTCTCGCCGACCAGACCGATGCGCTCGCCACGGGCGATGCGAAACGACACCCCGCGGGTGACCGCCAGATCGCCCGTCGAAGTTCGGAACGACACGCCAAGCTCGCGCAACTCGAGCAACGCGTCGACGCGGTCGGTTGAGCGCAGAGGCTCGGTGGTCACAGGCATCAGGGTGCTCATCGTCAGCCCCAGAGCTTAGGGCCAACCCTGCCACCGGCAATGGGTGCATGCCCTGACACCTGGGAGACGCTGCCGCTGCCCGCGCTGAGGTTGGCCTGGCAACGCCGCGCCACGAAGGCTGGCATCATCAACCTGTTTGCTTTCCCGCTGCGCCGATGGCCGGCCTGTCTCAAGGACCGGCGGCGACACCCGAGAGGGCCGATGTCTAGCCCCTGTCCTTCCAACCCTTCTCAAAGGATTTTTTGATGACCAAAGCCTACTGGGTCAGTGCCTACCACGAAGTCAAGGACAGCGATGCGCTGGCCGCCTATGCCAAGCTGGCCGGCCCGGCGTTGACCGCTGCCGGCGGCAAATTTCTGGCGCGCGGCCTGCCTGCTGCGACCAAGGAGGCCGGCATGATGCAGCGCCTGGTGCTGATCGAGTTCGAGACCGTGGCCCAGGCGCTGGCCGCCTACGCCAGCCCGGGCTATCAGGAGGCCCTGGCAGCGCTGGGCAAGAACGCGGTGGTCCGCGACATGCGGATCATTGAAGGCGTCTGAGCACCCCGAGGCCGGCCGAAGCCAGCTGCCTCCGATGAGAGCCGCGCCGTTATCGGCCGCGCCACCCACCCAGCTAGTGCTGCGACCCGGAAGGATCGAAACAAGATGAAAGCGATGGATTCGGCCCGAGGGCTAGGCGCAAACCGCAGCGATACCCGAGGTATCGCGTGTATTTGCAACGACGCCACCGGGTCGAAGGCGCGCTTTCATGTTTCGATATCTCCGGGGTGCAGCACTAGACGCCTTGCAGGTAACGCGTTGCCAGCGTCTCAAGCGCAGCGCTGCTCAATCCAATACGCTGGCGCAGGTAAGCGTCGACGCCACCTTGTTCGGTGTCCACGGCGTGCAGCGCAGCGTCAAGAAAGCCCTGCTGTACCCGCCACAGCACCGCCAGCGCTTCGGCCGGGGTCTCGCTGGCAGGCACCGGCGGATGCCGGTAGAACTGATTGGTCAGCAGGTAGTCCTGCAGCACCAGTTCACGCGGCACCCCCAGCGCCAGCAGGATCAGCGCCGAGCCGACACCGGTCCGGTCCTTGCCGGCAGTGCAGTGCAGCACCGATGGGGTGTCGGCTTGCAGCAGCAGGTCGAACATCTCGGCAAAGCGGTGCGAATGGTCGTTGACCATCCCCCGGTACAGGTCTTTCATCAACTCGATGGCCACCGCGGCGCTGAGTTCGCGCCCAGCGGCCACCAGGTCCTGCATGCGCTGGACGACAGAGGGCTCGATGACCAGCGAATGCTGGACCACGCCAGGCAGCCGGTAAGACGTGGCAGCACGCTCGACCTCGCCGCGGAAGTCGATCGTCCTGGCCAGCCCCAGCCCCGCCAGCACCGCATGGTCGGCATCGGTCAGGCCGGCCAGATGGTCTGAGCGAAACAGCTTGCGCCATCGCAGCGGGCGCGAACCATGGCCGGGGTAGCCCCCGAGGTCGCGGAAATTGGTGGCCCCTTGCAGGGGCACATGACGGTCGGGATGTTGCGGCATGGGCCTGATTGTGCTGCGCCAGGCGGCCTCGGCGCTGTCGCTTGTGTTCAGGCGGTGCGGCGGGTGCGGGAATATCATCTTCGCCAGCTTCGATCGACGTCACATCCACCCCAGCGAGGAGACCTGCATGTACAAACCCTTTGATCTCAGCGGCCGCGGCGCCATCGTCACGGGCGGCAACGGCGGCATCGGCTACGGCATGGCGCGCGCGCTGCTGGCCGCTGGCGCGTCGGTCGCGGTCTGGGGGTCGAACCCGGACAAGACCGCCAAGGCCAAGGCGACGCTGGCGGCCGAATGCGGCGATGCCTCGCGCGTCCATGCCTTCGTCTGCGACGTCGGCGACGAGGCCCAGATCGACAGCACATTCGCGGCCTCTGTGGCGGCGCTGGGACGGGTCGACGCTTGCTACGCCAATGCCGGGATCGGCGGCAAGGGCACGATGATGCTCGACATGAGCTTGGAAGAGTTCCGCCGCATCCAGCGCATCAACGTCGAGGGCGTGTTCCTGACCTTCCGCGCGGCCGCCAGACACATGGTCGAGCGCGGCGAGGGCGGCTCGCTGATCGCCACCGCTAGCACTGCGGCGGTCGAGGGCGCGGCGCGTAGCAGCCACTACGGCGCGTCCAAAGGCGCGGTGACCTCTTATGTTCGCGCGCTGGCGGTGGAGTTGGCGCGCCACCGGATCCGGGTCAACTCGATCCTGCCGGGCTGGATCGTCACCGACATGACCGAGCGCTCGGTCAACAACCCGAAATTCGCCGACGCGGTGTTGCCGCGGATCCCGGCCCGTCGCTGGGGCGAGATCGATGACTTCGGCGGCATCGCGGTCTACCTGGCCAGCGATGCATCGTCCTACACCACCGGCGAGCAGTTCGTCATCGACGGCGGCTACACCAAGTTCTGAGGCTGCGGCCTCAGCCCAGCACGATGACGTCGTCGCCGGGCGGGTCGGCGTACAGCCGATCGACCAGCGCAGCGCGGCGGCCCAGACCCGCGCGCTGGTTGATGTAGCCCTTGTCGGTGAGTTCGTTGCCGTCGATCGACGGCGGCTCGGTCATCAGCATCAAGCGCGCGATGCGCCGGCTGCTCGCACCGCCGGTCGATGCGTTGTGGGCTTCCAGGCCTTGCCTGAGTCGGGCCAGCAGTTCCGGATGGCTGACCACAGCATCGAAGCTGGCATCGGGGTCGCCGATGATCTGGCGGCAGGCCGGCAGGTTGGGCCAGGCCAGCAGGCCGACAAACGGCCGGTCTTGCCCCGTGACGAGCGCGTCGAGCAGGACAGGCGTGGTCGCGGCGATCGCGTCGGTGCGCAGTGCGCCGACCTGCAC
>CALQBT020000388.1 GCA_943328885.2 Bordetella parapertussis
ATGTAGGCGCTGGCGGTGACCAGCACGACGCCTTGCACCACCGCGTAGTCGCGGTTGAAGACCGAATCGACGATCAGCTTGCCAAAACCCGGGATGGTGAACACCTGCTCGGTCAGCACCGCGCCCGACAGCAAGGTGCCGAGCTCCAGCGCGCCCAAGGTGATGATGGGGGTGAGCGCATTGCGCAGCGCATGCTTGAGCACGACGGTGCGCTCGCTCAGACCCTTGGCGCGGGCGGTGCGCACGTAGTCGCTGGCCAGCACCTGCAGCATCGCACTGCGGGTGTGGCGCATCAGCACCGCGGCGATCGCGTTGCCCAGCACGAAGGCCGGCATGATCATCGCGCGCAGGTTGGCGCCCAGGTCCTCGAAGGGGCTGACATAGCCCGAGGCTGGCAGCCAGCCCAGCTGCACCGAGAACAGCAGGATCATCAGGATGCCGAGCCAGAAGTTGGGCGTCGACAAGCCCCAGAGCGCGAACAGGTTGGCGCCATAGTCCCAGGCCGTGCCGCGGCCCACCGCCGACACGATGCCGGCCGGGATGCCGATGGTCAGCGCGATGGCGAAGGCCAGCAGCGCCAGCTCGACCGTGACCGGCAGCTTCTGCGCGATCAGTTCGAGCACCGGCTGCTGGGTGCGCACCGACTCGCCGAGGTCGCCGTGCAGCACGCCGCCCACCCAATGCGCATAGCGCAGCGGCAGCGGCTCGTCCAGGTGCAGCTTGGCGCGCAGGTAGGCCACCACGGTCGGATCCTGGTCTTCGCCGGCCAGGATCTTGGCCGGGTCGCCTGGCAGCAGTTGCTGCAGGCCGAAGATCAGCATCGAGACGAAGACCAGTGTCGGCACGATGCTCAGCAGGCGTTTGACGAGGTAGTCGAGCATCGCGCGGATCGCTGGTGGTTCAGGGTGCTAATTTCAGGCCGGTGACACGCAGCAGGCCGTCGGGCACGTTGCGCACGCCAGACAGCTTGGCCGAGTAGGCCCAGAGCCAGTTGCGGTGGTACAGGTAGATGATCGGGCGCTCTTTCAACACCCTGGCCGCGATCTGCTCGAACACCTTCTTGCGCTGCGCGGGATCACGCAGCGTACGCGACTCGGCCAGCAGCTTGTCGGTCTCGGCGTCGCAGTAGCCGGCGTAGTTCAGCGGCTGCTTGCAGCCGTGGAAGCTGAACAGGTTGCCGTCCGGGTCGGCGCGGCCGCTCCAGGCCAGCACATAGGCTTCGAAATCGCCTTTGTCGGCCATGTTCAGCGAGGTCGCGAACTCGGCAGCCTGGATCTTGACGTCGAAGCCCGCCTCGCGCGTCATCGCCTGCACCACCAGCGCCAGGCGCTGCGCGTCCGAGGTGGTGGGTGTGACCAACGTGAAGCTGGGGTTGGGCACGCCGGCTTCCTTGAGCAGCGCTTTGGCGCGTGCGATGTCGCGTTTGGGCAGGGGCATGTTCTTCGCGTAGAAGGTGTTGCCCGGCGCGACCCATTGGTTGCCCACCAGGGCCTCGTTGTCCATCACCACCTGGGCCAGGCCTTGGCGGTCGAGTGAGAGCTCGAAGGCCTCGCGCACCCGGGCGTCGCGGCCCAGCGGGTTCTTCTGCGCCAGCTCGCTCTTGCCGACGTTGATCGTGATGCCCTGGTAGCCGATCTCGGTGATGCGCGAGGTCTTGAGCTTCTTGTCGGCCTGCAGCTTCTCCATGTCGCTGGAGGCCACCCGCTCGGCGAAGTCGAGCTGGCCAGCTTTCAGGTTGGCCAGCCGCACCGTCGCGTCGGGAATCGGCGTGTAGACCACTTTGTCGAAATGCACCGCGTCCTTGTTCCAGTAGGCCGGGAAGCGCTCGAACACCATCCGGTCCTGGGCCACGCGCTCGACAAATTTGAACGGCCCCGAGCAGATCGGCTTGGCGCCGAACTTGTCGCCTGCGGCCAGCGCGGCCTTGGGCGAGACCATCATGCCGGCGCGGTCGGCCAACTGGGCCAGCAGCGGCGAGAACGGCGCTGACAGGTTGAGCCGCACCGTCGCCGGGTCGACCACGTCGACGCTCGCCACTGGCGCCAGCTCACCGCGGCGGTTCGACCCTGGCAGGGTCTTGTGGCGCTCGAGGTTGAACTTGACCGCCGCGGCGTCGAACTTCTCGCCGTCGTGGAAGGTGACACCGGGCCGCAGCTTGAGCGTCAGCGTCTTGCTGTCGGCCGACCACTCGTAGGCGGTGGCGAGTTGCGGCTGGATCGCCAGCTTCTCGTCGATATCGAACAGCTTGTCGCACAAAGCGGCAAACACCACCCGGCCGACGAAGCTGCGCGCCAGCGTCGGGTCGAGCACGTCGGGGTCTTCGGCCAGGCCGACGCGCAGAGTCTGCGCCGCAGCGCCCAGCGAGGCCAGCGCCAGCAGCAAGCTGGCCAGGGTGGGCCAGAATTTTCGGGTTGTGGATGTCATGGGATGAACTCCGTGGTGAGCAAGGCGGCAGGGAATCAGGTCAGGGCTGGGCTGGTGCTGACGAAGGCCGATTGCAGGCGCGCCAGCCGCTGCCTGGACGGGGTCGGCGCCGCGGCGGGTGGCAGCAGCGCCGGCGCCGGCAGTTCGCGCCAGAAATGGCAGGCGACCGCCTGCGCCGGCAGGCCGTCGGCCGGGTCGCCGGTGTCTTCGAGCCGCGGCGCTTGCTGCGCACACAGCGCCCTGGCATGCGGGCAGCGGGTGTGGAAGTGGCATCCCGGCGGCGGATTGACGGGGCTGGGCACGTCGCCGGCCAACAGCACGCGCTGTCTTTGCAGTCCAGGCTCGGGCAAGGGGATCGCCGACAGCAGCGCCTGGGTGTAGGGATGGCGCGGCGTGTTGAACAGCGCGGACTTGTCACCGATCTCGACGATGCGGCCCAGGTACATCACCGCAATCCGCGACGCGATGTGCTTGACCACCGCCAGGTCGTGGGCGATGAACAGGTAGGCGATGCCGAACTGGCGCTGCAAATCCTGCAGCAGGTTGACGACCTGGGCCTGCACCGAGACGTCCAGCGCTGACACCGCCTCGTCACAGACGATCAGCCGCGGCTCGCCGGCCAACGCACGGGCGATGCCTATGCGCTGGCGCTGGCCGCCCGAAAACTCGTGCGGGTAGCGCTGCGCATGCTCGGGCGCCAGACCGACGGTGTGCAGCAGTTCGGCCACCCGCACGGGTTGGCGTCCGACATGCAGGCGGTGCAGCATCAGCGGCTCGGTCAGGGTCTGGCCCACCGTCATGCGCGGGTTCAGCGACGAGTACGGGTCCTGGAAGATGATCTGCAGGTCGCGCCGTCGGGCGCGCAGCGCGACAGCGTCCAGCGTGCCCAGGTCCTGGTCGTTGAACCGAACGCTGCCGGCGCTGGGGTCTATCAGCCGCAGCACCAAGCGACCCAGCGTGGACTTGCCGCAGCCCGATTCGCCGACCACGCCCAGCGTCTCGCCGGCCGACAGCGTGAAGGCGACGCCGTCGACCGCACGCACCGCGCCTTGTGGCCTGCCCAGCAGTCCCAGCAGGCCATGGCGCAGCGGGAAATGCTTGAC
>CALQBT020000389.1 GCA_943328885.2 Bordetella parapertussis
AAGCTGGTCGGCTATTTCACCGGCGACATCGGTGCGATGAACCAGCTGGTTCACCTGTGGAAATTCGACGACGACGCCGACCGTCGGGCCTTTTGGGCCGGTGTCTTTGGCGACGCCGAGTTCATGGCCTTCGCCGCCAAGCTGCGCCCGTTGCTGCTGTCGCAGGAGAACAAGCTGCTGCTCAACGCGCCCTGGGGACCGCAGCCCTGATCCGGTCGACCGGTGCTGTTTGACCAACGTACGGTCACAGCCTGGGCGCTCTAGCTTGCAGCGCCTCGACTGCGGCGTTAGGCTGTTGGCCGGGACCGGCCCGGATCTGTCCTGATTGGCCGAGACGGCCTGTCCGCGGCCTGATTTCACCCTTTTTGAAACCCGACGCTTCGCGCGTCCGATTGGAGATACACCAGCATGTTTTCACACGTCATGATCGGCACCAACCACTTGGACAAGGCCAAGGCCTTCTACGACGCGGCGCTCGGCGCGCTGGGCGTTCCCGCTGGGCTGCTGGACCGCCACCGCATTTTCTGGCGCACGCCGACCGGTACGTTCGCGGTCAGCCTGCCGATCGATGGGCAGCCCGCCACGATAGGCAACGGCGGCACCATCGGCTTTGCCTGCCAGTCGCCAGCCCAAGTCGACGCCTGGCATGCGGCTGGCGTGGCCCACGGCGGGACCAGCTGCGAAGACCCGCCGGGCGTGCGTGAAGGCGCTACCAGCAAGCTCTACCTGGCTTATCTGCGCGACCCCGACGGCAACAAGATCTGCGGTCTGTACCGCATGCCCAAGGCCTGAGCGCTGGATCGCGCCGGTCCGGCGACTGGATGGCTGGCTTGGCCTCAAGCGCCAAGCGTCGCTCCAGTGCCCAAGTCGGCGACGACATCGAATGACCGCTGGCCAACCGCAAAGAAGATCAATGGACGACGACCTGGATGCACGGATCCGCTCAGGCCAAGCGCTGAGCGAATCGATGGGCAATTTTCATGTGACCGGATGGGACGCTGAGCGCAAGGCCTTGAAAGCCGTTTTCACGGTTCGTCGCGAGTATTGCCACACCAACGGCACGATCGCCCAGGGCGGCTTCATCACGGCCTGGCTTGACGCGTCGATGGCGCATGCGCTGCTTCACGACACCGCGCATGCCAAGACCGTCTTCAGCCTGGAGATCAAAGTCAGCTTCTATGAAAAAGTGGGCCCCGGCGAAGGCTGGGTCGAGGCGCGCGTGATCAGGCGCGGCAAGCGGGTCGCGTTCATGCAGGCCGTGCTCTACAACGCCGATGGCAAGTTGGCCGCAGAAGCGACCTCGACCGGCTTGTTGGCGGATCTCTAGCCCTGACCGCGGTCTCGCGGCCGGGCGATGCCTGAGCTGCGATCCCGGCAAGCCCTCACTCGCTGGCGCCCATCGTCACGACGATCTTGCCGGTGACGCTGCGATCGGCCATCGCCGCCAGCGCGTCTTTGGCCTGGCTCAGGTCGAAGCGCGCGCCGATGGCGGGCCGGAAGACGCCGGCTGCGGCCAGGCGCTGCACGGCTGCAGCGTGCTCCCGGCCGCGCTCGGGCCAGCGCCGACCGTATTCGCCCGCGCGCACCCCGATCACGCTGTAGCCCTTGATCAGCGGGCGGTTCGCGTCGAGTGTCGGGATCCGACCGCTGGCAAAGCCCATCACCAGCAACCGCCCGCCGAAAGCGATGCAGCGCTGCGATTCGTCGAAAACGTCGCCCCCCACTGGGTCGGCGATCACGTCGGCGCCGCGGCCGTCGGTGGCGGCCAGCACCGCCTCCCGGAAGCCCCGCGCCGGCAGCACCATCGCGCCTTCGTCGGCCAGGGTGCTCAGCCGTTCGGGCTGGCTTGCGGTGGCGATCACCCGCGCGCCCAGGTGCAGCCCGAGTTGCACGCAGGCCTGGCCGACGCCACCGCGTGCGCCATGCACCAACAGGGTTTCGCCCCGCTGCAGATGTCCCAGTCTTGCCAGCGCGACCCAAGCCGTCAGGCCGGTGACGTTGACGCTGGCCCCGGCCTCCATCGACAAGCCTTCAGGGATAGGCCGCAGCACGCTGCCGGGCACCACGACTTGTTGCGCCAGCATGCCGTGCTTGGCGCCGAGTCCGACCCGCTGGCCGACCTGCCAACCGCTGGCAGGACCGGCCTCGACGACCACGCCGGCGCCTTCCATGCCCGAGATGAAGGGGATCGGTGGCCTGAACTGGTAGAGGCCGCGCGTCATCAACAGGTCGGGGAAGTTCAGGCTGGTCGCGTGCATCGTCACCCGCACATCGGCAGGGCCCAGCGCGGGCAGTTGCCAGCGCCGCAGCGCCAGCCCCGACATGTCGTCGCTGAGGTGCTCGCAGACCAGGGCCAGGGTGTCTGAGGGATGGTTCATGAGGTGCGTGGAATTGGGTGTAAGGTGAATATGAGACCAGGCCGGCTTGCGCCCGCGCAGGCCGATGCTAGCCGCGCGGAGTACAGTGCGCGGCCTGCCATGCCAGATACCCTACACACACCTGCGGCTCCTGTCCGCGCCGCGGCCAAGCCGCTTCCTCATCCCTTGCCCAACCCACGCCATGCCCCGCGGGTGCCTGCGCACATCGCGGACGACGCGCTCAACCGCATCCGCAACGCCGCCTACCAGTTGCCGCAGGTGGTGACCGCGGCCGACATGCCGGCCGACTTGGTGCCCGAGCACGCGTCCGACGGCGACGACCGAATGGACCGGCTTGGACTGGTGTTGCTGCAAAAAGGCGTCGCCGGCCAGCGGCCCAGCCGATGGATAGCGCCCACGCTGTTCGACGAGGCGCTGCGCCACCTCGACGCGGTGGGCAGCGGCCCGAAGCTGCGCCCGCTGATGACGGAGCGCAGCGCGTTGCTCGACGCGATGAGCGTGACGCGGTCCGGCCCGGCCGACTGGGAACGCTTGGCGGTCCAGACGCTGACGCTGGCACAGGATGCCTGGCGCATCGACGTCAGCCACCTGATCCCGGTCGAGGCTGCGCCGGTCTGGCGTTTTTTCCGCGACGGCGACAAAGCCTTGTTGCAAGACACGCTGACGCACCAGCCGGAATGGCCCCATGCGGCCGAACTACAGGCCACGCTGGACGGCTTGGTCGAGCAGGCCGGCCACATCAACCCCGGCCGGATCGAGTCGCTGCTGCCCGGCCTGCAGTCTGAATGCGCGACGCCGCAGTCGCTGGAAGGCTTGCGCGCGGCCTGCACCCGGGCGCTCGAGCGCTGGGCCAACCGGGTCAACGAGCTCGACACGCTCGACGACTTGAACGCCGAGCTGGCTTTCCAGGGTTACCCCGACAGCTTCAAGATCGCGCGCCGGGCCCAGCGCAAGGTCACTTTGTTCGTCGGCCCACCCAACAGCGGCAAGACCCACCAGGCCTTCGAACGCCTGGCGGCTTGCGAGCGCGGCGCCTACCTCGCGCCGCTGCGACTGCTCGCGCTCGAAGGCCGCGACCGCTTGATGGCGCGCGGCGTGCCTTGTTCCTTGCGCACCGGTGAG
>CALQBT020000390.1 GCA_943328885.2 Bordetella parapertussis
ATGATCTCGGGGCCGATGCCGCAGGGGTCGCCCATCGTCAAGGCCAGCAAGGATGCGCTTGTCGTCTCGGTCATGGCTGGCGCCGATGAGGATGAAGGTCCAGCATGGTGTTGCTCAGGCATTGGATCTGGGAACTCATGCTGGATTGTCGATCTCGATGAACCGATGCTGCAGACCGTAACGCGCAGCCAGGTGCTCACCAAGCGCTGGCGCACCGTAGCGCTCGGTGGCATGGTGACCGCAGGCGAGAAAGGCCACGCCGGTCTCGCGGGCGATATGGGCTTGAGGCTCGGACACCTCGCCGGTGATAAAGGCATCGGCACCGGCAGCGATCGCCGCCTCGAAATAACCCTGGGCGCCGCCCGTGCACCAGGCCAGGCGGCGCAGCGCACGGCCATCGCCAGACAAGAGCAAGGGCGCACGGCCCAAGGCCATGCCGACGCGCGCCGCTAAGGCCTGCGCATCCACCGCGCCCACCTCGCCGATAAAGCCCAGGTCCTGCTCACCAAAGCGGCCATCGGCCAGCAGCCCAAGCCGCAGGCCGAGCTGAGCGTTGTTGCCGAGTTCGGCATGGGCGTCCAACGGCAGGTGGTAGGCGTACAAGTTGATGCCGTGGGCCAGCAGCAGCGCCAGGCGCTGGCGCAGCCAGCCGGTGATACGGCCATCCTGGCCGCGCCAGAACAGGCCGTGGTGCACCAGCAGCGCATCAGCGCCGTCGGCCACCGCCGCCTCGATCAGCGCGAGGCTCGCGGTCACCCCCGACACCAAGCGCAGCACCTCGGACCGGCCCTCGACCTGCAAGCCGTTCGGCCCATAATCCTTGAATCGGTCCACCGCCAGCAACGCCGCCAGGTGCGATTCGACCTCCCCGCGCAGGGCCATCTTGCCCACCTTTCTGTTCATTCCCGACGCCCTCGATGCGAAGACTCTGGCTGATTTTCTCCCAGGCGGCGGCCGTCGCACTGGCTTGCTTGTTTGTCATCGCCACGCTCAAGCCGCAGTGGCTGACGCGAGACGGCCAGCCGATGGGGCCGATGCTGTCCCAAGTGGTGTCGCTGCGCACCGCGGCTCCCGCAGCGTCTGGCGCACGGTCAACAGGCTGGGCCGACGCCGCCAGCTTGGCCGCACCAGCCGTGGTCAGCGTGATCACCAGCAAGTCGCGCGGGCGCAACCCCCATGCCGACGACCCAGCTTTCGGCGACGGCGAGCAGGTGGGTATCGGCTCGGGCGTGATCGTCTCGCCCGAAGGCATCCTGCTGACCAACAACCATGTGGTCGAGCAGGCCGGCGAGATACAGGTTCGCTTGTCAGATGGACGCGAGGTGCGGGCCGAGGTGGTCGGCACCGACCCCGAGACCGACCTGGCGGTGCTGCGCATCGCGCTCGACCAGCTGCCGGCGATCACGCTCGGCCGGTCGCAGGACCTGCGGGTCGGCGACCCGCTGCTGGCGATCGGCAACCCCTTCAACGTCGGCCAGACCGTGACCGCGGGCATCGTCAGCGCGCTGGGCCGCAATGGACTGGGTCTGTCAACCTTCGAGAGCTTCATCCAGACCGATGCCGCGATCAATCCCGGTAACTCGGGTGGCGCGCTGGTCAATACCCAGGGCCACCTGGTGGGCATCAACACCGCGATCTATTCGCGCACCGGTGGCAGCAACGGCATAGGATTTGCGGTCCCGATCGAAGTGGCCCAGCGCGTGATGGAAAGTTTGCTGCGCGACGGCGTGGTGCGGCGCGGCTGGATCGGGGTCGAGCCGCGCGAACTGACACCCGAATTCATCGAGAACTTCAAGCTCTCGGTCAAGCAAGGCGTGTTGATCACCGGCGTGCTGCAGGATGGCCCAGCCAGCAAAGGCGGGCTCAAGCCCGGCGATGTGGTGCTCAAGGTCGCGGGTCAAGCCGTCACGAACGTGCCCCAGTTGCTCGACCAAGTCGCTGCGCTGCCACCGGGAAAACCAGCCAAGCTGGCGGTGCAACGCGGCACCCAGGCGCTGGAACTGACCGTCAACATCGTCCAACGCAAGCCGCCGGCATTGCGCCGCGAGTGAGCCGCCACCGGCGACTCAGGACTCCGTGGTCTTGGCCTCGGCGTCGGGCGCCTGGGTGTGCTTGATGAAGATCTGCGCCGCCCAGATGCCGACCTCGTAGAGCAAGCACATCGGGACCGCGAGCGAAAGCTGTGACACCACGTCAGGCGGCGTGATCACCGCCGCGACGATGAAGGCCACGACAACGAAGTAGCCGCGCCACTCCTTGAGCTTGACCACCGTGACCAGGCCCATGCGCGCGAGCACGACCACAGCCACTGGAACCTCGAAGGTGGCGCCAAAAGCGACGAACATCGTCAGCACAAAGCTCAGATAGGCCTCGATGTCAGGCGCGGCCGTGATGCTCTTGGGCGCAAAACCCTGGATGAACTTGAAGACCTGGCCGAACACGAAGAAGTAGCAGAACGACACCCCGGCGATGAACAGCAGCGTGCTCGAGACCACCAAGGGCAGCACCAGCTTTTTCTCATGGCTGTACAAGCCGGGTGCGACGAAGGCCCAGACCTGGTACAGGACCACAGGCAGCGCGACCAGGAATGCCGACATCAGCGTGATCTTGAGCGGCACAATGAAGGGCGAGATCACGTTGGTCGCGATCAGCGTCGTGCCCTTGGGCAGGTGGGCAACCAACGGCGCGGCCATGATGTCGTACAGGCCCGCCGGGCCCGGCCACAGGCACAGCGCGCCAAACACCAGGCCCACGGCGATCAAGGCCCGTACCAGGCGGTCGCGCAGCTCGATCAGGTGCGACACGAAGGGCTGCTCGGTACCTTCGAGCTCGTCTTTGGATTCAGCCATCAGGCGTTCAACTCTTTTTCATCCCGGACGGCCGGAACCGTGCCACGCGAGCCGCACCCGATTGGACATGGCCGCGCAGTCCCGAACGCTGCTTGTACCAACGCGGCAGTGCGCTGCGCTTGAGACGCCAATGCTTGTCAGGCCGCTTGTACTGCGGCGGCGGCGGCTCATAGCCGGCAAAAGCCGGGGTGCTGTTGAGCCCCGAGCTGATCTCCTGCGCCTGCTGGTCAAGCGCCTGCTGGGCGTCATTGACCTCTCGGTTGACCGTCTGTTCGACGTCCTGCACCGCGGTCTCGAACTGCGACTTCATCTTCTGCAGCTCTTCGAGCTCGATCGATCGGTTGACCTCGGCCTTGACATCGGCCATATAGCGCCGCGCCTTGCCCATCAGCGCGCCCACGGTGCGGGCCACGCGCGGCAGCTTCTCGGGGCCGATGACGATCAGCGCCACGGCGCCGATCAGCGCAATCTTGTCGAAACCGAAGTCGATCATGCGCGGCCCAGCTCAAGCCTGCCGGCGCCGGGCAAAAGCCTGCCGGGGGCCTGGTTCACAGCTTGGTCTTGGCTTCGACATCCACCGTGTTGGCATCCACCACTTTTTGCGCCGTGACCTGCTGGGCCGGCGCCGCCGCCGCCGCCGCGTCAGCCGA
>CALQBT020000391.1 GCA_943328885.2 Bordetella parapertussis
AAAAACGTCAATGACTTGCCCTGAAAAATGAAAAATGGCCTCGCAAAGAGGCCGAATCAAACACGCTGTGGTAACGATTGTGGTAATTTCACCACCAAACACACCTAAGTCTTTGTAATACCTATTGACTTGGCGGAGAGGGTGGGATTCGAACCCACGGTACGTATAAACGTACACGGGATTTCGAGTCCCGCGCATTCGACCACTCTGCCACCTCTCCGGGTATCGCGATCGCCCTGGTCTATTGGGCGACGCCGAACATTCTAGCGCATCAGGGTGTGAGGAACTCGGCGCCGCGCAGATAGGGCCGCAGGGCGGTCGGGATGCGGATGCTGCCGTCGGCTTGCTGGTGGTTTTCGAGCACTGCCACCAGCGCTCGGCCCACCGCCAGGCCCGAGCCGTTGAGGGTGTGGACGAGTTCAGGCTTGCTGTCGGCCTTGCTGCCTGAGCGGCGAAAACGCGCCTGCATGCGTCGGGCCTGGAAGTCACCGCAGTTGCTGCACGAACTGATCTCACGGTAGGTGCCCTGGGCCGGCAGCCAGACTTCGAGGTCGTAGGTCTTGACTGCACCAAAACCCATGTCACCAGTGCACAGCAGCACCACGCGGTACGGCAATTCGAGCTGCTGCAGAATCGCCTCGGCATGGCCGACCATCTGCTCGAGTGCGGCCTCGCTGTGCTCGGGTGCAACGATCTGCACCATCTCGACCTTGTCGAACTGGTGCTGACGGATCATGCCGCGGGTGTCGCGGCCTGCCGAGCCAGCCTCCGAACGAAAGCAAGGGCTGTGCGCGGTGAGCTTGATCGGCAGGTCTTCGGCACGCTGGATTTGCTCGCGCACCGAATTCGTCAGCGAGATCTCCGACGTCGAGATCAGGTACTGCTCGGGCTGGGTCTCATCACCGCCGCGCAGCACCCAGAACATGTCTTCCTTGAACTTGGGCAGCTGACCGGTGCCCTCGAGGATCTCTCGGTTGACGATATAAGGTGTGTAGCACTCGGTGTAGCCATGCTCGACCGTCTGCACGTCGAGCATGAACTGGGCCAGTGCACGGTGCAGCCTGGCAATCGGTCCTTTGAGGAAGGAAAAGCGCGCACCGCTCAGCTTGGCGCCGAGCTCAAAGTCCAAGCCCAAGGGCGCACCCAGGTCGACATGGTCCTTGACGCTGAAGTCATAGACGCCTGGCAAACCCCAGCGCCGCAGCTCGGCGTTGGCTGACTCATCCGCACCGACCGGCACGCTGTCGTGCGGCAAGTTGGGCAAGGACATCAACAGCGCATGAAGTTCAGCCAAGATCGCTTCCAGCCGGTCGGCACCGGCCTTCATGTCGCCAGCGATGCCGGCCACCTCGGCCATCAGCGCGGTGCTGTCCTCGCCCCGGCCTTTGTTCTGGCCGATCTGGCGCGACAGGCTGTTGCGCCGGGCCTGCAGTTCCTCGGTGCGGGTCTGCAAGGTTTTGCGTTCGGCTTCGAGCGCTGAGAACCGCGCCACATCGAGGAACGGTTGCGGGCTCTTGCGGGCGTCGAGCCGCGCCACCACGCCTGGCAGGTCGCGGCGCAGCAAGGTGATGTCGAGCATGGCTTGGGTCCTGAGAAAGTCGAATGTTGAACCTGAGGGCTTGGCACAAACCGCCGCGCCAGGCTTGCCTGCGCCAGCGGTGAACCGCTCAGGATTGCGGTGCTGCCAGCTGGCTCATGGATTTGTCGCCTAGCCCCATCGGCAGCGGAAACTGCACGGTTTCCTCGACACCAGGCAGGCGACGCAGGCTCAAGGCCCCCAGCGCCCGCAGCCGGTGGATCACCTGCTGGACCAGGATGTCGGGCGCCGACGCGCCGGCTGTCAGGCCGACTCGGGGGCGGTCGGTAAACCAGGCCGGGTCCAGGTCGCCGGCTGCATCGACCATGTAGGCCGGCGTGCCCAGCCGGTCAGCAAGCTCGCGCAAGCGGTTGCTGTTGCTGCTACTCGGGCTGCCAACGACGATGACGACATCGACCAGGGGCGCCATCAGCTTGACCGCATCCTGGCGGTTCTGGGTGGCATAGCAGATGTCTTGTTGCTTGGGCTGGCGCGCCTGCGGAAACAAGCGTTTGACCTCGGCCATGATGGCGGCGGCGTCGTCTACGCTCAGCGTGGTCTGTGTCACCACGGCGAGCAAGTCACCGCGCGGCTTGACAGCCGCGACATCGGCCACATCCTCGACCAGGTAGATGCCCTCGGAGAGTTGGCCCATCGTGCCCTCGACCTCGGGGTGCCCCTTGTGGCCGATCATGATGAACTCGTAACCCTCGCGCGCGAGCTTGGCAACTTCCACATGGACCTTGGACACCAGCGGGCAAGTGGCGTCGAAGACCTGGAAGCCGCGCGCCCGCGCTTCGACGCGGATCGCCTGGCTGACGCCGTGGGCGCTGAAGACCAGCGTGGCGCCTGGCGGCACGTCGGCCAGTTCCTCGATGAAGATCGCACCCTTGAGCTTCAGGTCATTGACGACATAGGTGTTGTGAACGATCTCGTGGCGGACGTAGATCGGCGCGCCGAAACGGGTCAACGCACGCTCGACGATCTCGATCGCCCGGTCCACGCCGGCACAGAACCCACGCGGCTCGGCGAGCAAGACCTCGTTGATCAAACTCGGAGGTTTCGACGGCATCAGAGCACTCCGATCACATGCACTTCAAAGCTCAGCGGCTGGCCTGCCAGCGGGTGGTTGAAATCAAACAACAACCAGCTCTCGCCGCTGTCGCGCACCACACCAGCATAGCTGCCACCGCCGTCGGGCGTCGGAAACTGCACCACATCGCCGACCTGGTACTGCGCATCGGGGTCGCCCAACTCGGCCAGCAGCTTGCGCTTGACACGTTGCAGCAGCTCGGGGTTGCGGGCACCAAAGGCCTCGCCAGCGGCCAGCGAAAAAGTCTGGCGCGTGCCTTCGGCCAGACCGATCAGGCGTTGCTCCATCGCGGGCGCCAGCTGGCCGCTGCCAAGCGTCAGCGTGGCCGGCTTGTCGGCAAAAGTGTTGATCACATCCGCGCCGTCGGGGCCTGCGAGCCGGTAATGCAGGGTCAGGAACGACCCCTCCTGAATGGTGATCACGCTGATGAGGGATGTGAAGGGGGGAGACGGAGCCCGAGCCGGGCGCATAGACTGCGAGGCATTCTACGAGGCCACCCGAACCCGACCCGGCACCCGCCACACCCAGCCATGTCGATCAAGCAACTCCCGGCAGATGCCAGGCCGCGTGAAAAACTACTGCAGCACGGCGCTGCCAGCCTGTCCGACCCAGAACTGCTGGCGCTGCTGCTGCGCACCGGCATCAAGGGCCAGGGCGTGCTGCAGATGGCCGACGCCGTGTTGCTGCGATTTGGCGGATTTGCCGAGTTGCTGCATGCCCAGGCCGCTGACCTGCGGTCGATCAAGGGCCTGGGCCCGGCCAAGCGGGCCGAGCTGGCGGCGGTGATCGAGATGGCGCGCCGCGCGCTGGCGCAGCAGCTCA
>CALQBT020000392.1 GCA_943328885.2 Bordetella parapertussis
CAGATCGGGCAGGTCGACCAGGTCGGTCTTGTCGACCTCGATCAGGCGCAGGCCGCGCGGCGCGAACTCGTTCAGGCAGGCTTTGATCAACGAGCTTTTCCCGGTGCCGCGAGCGCCGGTCAGCAAGACGTTGTTGGCCGGCAGGCCGGCTACGAACTGCTCGGTGTTGCGCAGCAATCGGTCTTTCTGGCCATCGACCTCTTTCAGGTCGGCCAACGCAATCGGCGCGACCTGGCGCACCGGCTGCAGCCAGCCGGCATTGCCGCGCTTGCGGTAGCGGAACGCGATCGACGCGCTCCAATCGGGCGACGCCAGCGCCTGGGGCAGGAACTGCTCCAGTCTTTGCATCAGTTGGTCGGCGCGTTGCAGCAGGGATTCGAGGGCGGTGGAACTCATAAGCCGAGTGTAGCGAGCAGCTTGAACACCGCTCGCAGCGCCGGACCGCGCCGCCGTTGTGTGACACTGCTAGGCGTCGCACGCCCCCATTGCGCCCTGACGCCTCAATCACAGACTGGTGCAGTCAAGGCGCACCCCAATGCCAGCATGGGCCATGACACACGGAAATTTCAAGACAAGGATCAAGCCATGTTCGGATTTTTCAAAGGCAGGCGGCTGAAGCGCCTGATCCGCGAAGCGGTGCTGGCCGCAGAACCCATGCATCTGCTGGGCGTTTTGGTGTACCGCCACGCCAAGGATCCCGATCTCTCGCCACACCAGCGCGACGAGGCCAAAGCCCAGGGCGCAGCGCTGCAAGAGCAGGGCGAAGCCTTTCGCGCCTATGCCAATGCGCCCGCAGGTCAGTCGGCAGAACAGTTTCTGCCCTATCTTGCCGCGATCGCCGTGATGAAGGCGGGCGCTGACAAGAGCCCGTATGACGTCAAGGCGTGCAGCGCCACCGTCGCCGACATGATGGCAAGCTTGGCCCAGCCCGGCGCCTTCGAAGACCCTTATGGGGCAATCTGTTCGGAGATCAGCTTCAAGATCGGCATCTTCGTTCGAACCAAGCGGCCGGACTCTTTATAGCGCGGTGGGTCTGGCTCGAAAGCCATGAACCCTCTGGCTCACCACCCTCGCCCGACATGGAAACAGCGATGAAGTCACTACGATTGACGCTCTGCCTGCTGCTGGCCTGCACCGGCCTGCCGGCCATGGCCCAGACCTGGCCGAGCAAGCCGATTCGCATCGTGCTGCAATTCCCGCCCGGCGGCTCGACCGATTCGGTCGCCCGCATCCTGGCCCAACCCCTGTCGGCTGCGCTGGGCCAGCCGGTGGTGGTCGAGAACCGGCCGGGTGCTGACGGCGCGATTGCCGGCGATTACGTCGCCCGCGCCGAGCCGGATGGCCACACCTTCTTCCTGGCCAGCAACACGCCGATGATGCAGGTGCCGCTGCTCAAGAAGAACCCGCCTTATGACCCGATCAAGAGCTTCGCGCCAGTCTCGCTGGTCGGCCGCTACATCTACGTGCTGGTCAGCACGCCGGCGCTGCCAGTCAAGGACGTGGGAGAGTTGCTGGCCTATGCGCGCGCCAACCCGGGCAAACTCGGATACGGCAGCTACAGCGGCGTGACGCAGCTGATGCACACGCAGCTCAAGCTGGTGAAAGCCGACACCACGCTGATCCCCTACAAGGGCGAAGCACCGACCGTGACCGACGTCCTGGGCAACCACTTGCAGTTCACGTTCGCGACGCCGGCCAGCACGCTGCCCCACATCAAGGAGGGCAAGCTGCGCGCGCTGGCGATGTTGCTGCCGACGCGCTCGTCGCTGCTGCCGGGGGTGCCCACCGCCGCCGAAGCCGGCTTGCCACCGCTGACCGCCGGCACCTGGGCTGGCCTGTTCGCCCCGGCCAAGGTGCCGCCGGAGATCGTGCAGCGCATGAGCCGCGAGATCAACGCGGCGATGCAGCGCCCCGAAATTCGCGAGCGCATCACCGCGCTGGGCTTCGACCTGGCCGGCTCGACGCCCGACGAGATGGCCCACTTCATGCAAGAGCAACTTCTGGCCTGGGGCCGGGCGTTTCGCGAGGCCGGGATGAACCCCGAATAGCGCAGCTTGACGGTTCGGCGCAGCACCGGCCAAGAGCCGCGGCCAGGTCAGGTCCGACGCGGGGGGACCGCTGTCCGAGGCCATCGGGATCAGCGCTAGGCTGCTACGCAGCCGGCCTGCATCGTTGAGGGTGATCCGCGGCCCAGCTTGGTCGTGGCGGTAGACGCCAGCGCAGGGGCGCTTGTCAGCGGGCAGCCAGTCGCTGCGACCGGCCTGGCGCTAGCGGACAATCCCGGCACCAGCCGCCACCTGATGCCCGCCATGACCCTTCACGCCCCGTCGCCGCCCTTGAAATCGCAGAGCTACGCCACCGCCAGCCACGGCCCGCGCCTGATCGTCACAGGCGCAGTACACGGCAACGAGGTCTGCGGCACGCAGGCGATACGCCGCATCGCCGACGAGCTCGACCGCGGCGAGCTGGTGCTGCAGCGCGGCGAGCTCACGCTGGTGCCGGTGTGCAACCCGCTGGCTTATTCGCTGCAACGCCGCCACGGTGACCGCAACCTCAACCGCGCACTCGGTCCGACCGACTCGCCGCGCGAGTACGAAGACCATCTGGCCAACTGGCTGTGCCCGCTGCTGGCCCGCCACGAGGTGCTGCTGGACTTGCACTCGTTCCAGGCTGGTGGCCAGGCTTTCGTGATGGTGGGCCCGCGCAACAACAACGGCCCGGTTGAGCCCTTCGGTCACGCCGCGGCCGAAGAGGCGCTGGTGCGCTGCCTGGGCGTGCAGCGCGCGGTCGACGGCTGGCTCGGAACCTACGCCGAAGGCGTGGAGCGGCGGCGCCAGCAGGCCGGCGCGACAGCAGCCGAAACGCTGGACCTGGACCCGCGCTACGGCGTGGGCACCACCGAGTACATGCGCAGCCAGGGCGGTTGGGCCTTGACGCTGGAGTGCGGCCAGCACCAGGACCCGCAGGCACCCGAAGTGGCCTACCGGGCGATCCGCAACACGCTGGCCCAGCTCGGCCTGACCGGCGAGCCGCCGCCCCCTGCGGTGCCGTCGATCGAGGCCTTGTCGCTGCATCAGGTGGTCGACAAATCCCATGCCGATGACCGCTTTGCCCGTGAATGGCGCAGCTTTGACGCGGTGCGCGCCGGCGAGCTGATCGGCACCCGCCACGACGGCGAGGCCTTGCACGCCGAGGGCGACGGCTGGATCGTTTTCCCGAACGCGCGCGCCCAGGCGCGGCAGGAATGGTTCTACCTGGCACAGCGCAGCCAGCGCTTCTGACGCGCGTCAACGCCGAACCGGCCTAGGCCCGCCAACCGGCTCAGCGCAGCAACGCGCGCAGCGAGCGCACCCTGCGGTCGACATAGGCCGGCGCCATGGACCAGCGCGCGACCCTCGGGCCACCGTGCTGGCCACCGGCCGCGACACGGCGCGCGAATCGCTGCATCCAGACCGTTCCCATGCCGATGCTGC
>CALQBT020000393.1 GCA_943328885.2 Bordetella parapertussis
AAGAACAAGTAGCCGTCACGGTCGAATTGTTCGAGTTGCTCCGGGCTCAGATTCATGGCTTTTCTCCAACTTCAGTTAATCGTTCAGCCTTGCGCTGTTCATTCGACTTTGGCGCCTGAGGATGTGACGACTTTTTCCCACTTGGCGGTCTCGGACGCAATGATTTTGCCGAAGTCTTCGGGCGTGCCGGCGATCGGCTTGCCGCCCAACTCGGCCAGTCTCTCGCGCATCTTAGGGTCGGCCAGCGCGCGGTTGACCTCGGCGTTGACCTTGTCGATTATCTCGCGCGGCGTTCCCTTGGGCATGCCGATGCCGAACCAGGCCGTCGCTTCGTAGCCCGGAACGGTCTCGCCCACCGTCGGCAGTTGCGGCATGGTCGGCTCGCGCTGCTCGGAGGTGACGGCCAGCGCTCGGACCTTGCCGGCCTTGATGTGCACGATCGAAGAAGGCAGGTTGTCGAACAGCACATCGACCTGACCGCCGATCAGGTCGATCAAGGCGGGCCCGGCACCTTTGTAAGGCACGTGGACCATGTTGCATCCGGTCATCGACTTGAAGAGCTCGCCCGACAGGTGCACCGAGGTGCCGCTGCCCGACGAGGCCATGTTGATCTTGCCCGGGTTGGCTTTGCAGTGGGCGATGAACTCCTGCACCGTCGTCACCTTCAGTGAGTTCGTCACCTCCATCACATTGGGTGTGCGCACCAGGCCGGCGACTGGCGCGATGTCGCGGATGAAGTTGAAGTTCAGCGTCTTGTACAGCGACGCATTGATGCCGTTGGCCGGGTTCACCAGTAGCATCGTGTAGCCGTCGGGCGCGGCATTGATCACCGATTCGGTGCCGATGTTGTTGCCCGCACCGGGTCTGTTCTCGACCACGAAGGGTTTGCCCATCTTCTCGCTCAGCCACTGCGCAACGATGCGGGCGATCACGTCAGTGGTGCCCGCAGGCGGGTAGGGCACGACCCATTTCACCGGCTTGACCGGATAGTCGGCCGCGCGTGCGGGGGTGGCCAGGTTGCACAGCAGGGCCAGGGCGAGCATGCAGGAGCTTCGGATCATGGGCTTCACTTCGGGAGGGTTGACGATTGAATCTTGGGTCACCTGAGGCCGGGCGATCAGCGGCTCAGGCAGCGGGCGCGACGGTCGCGCCGCGTATCGAATGGCGCGCCAGCGCTTGCGCGACGAAGCCGCTGGCCTTGGCCTGCTCGACAAAAGCCTGCAGGGCCTGACCGGCCTTGTCGCCGCGGTCGGCTGGCAAACCCATCGCTTGCGCGATCACCATGAAGCGCCCGGGCAGCAGGCGCAATCCCGGCAGGCGCGCGGCGTCGGCTTCGAGCTGTTGCTTGACGCCGGCAGCGATGTCGGCGTTTTCGGCCAGGAAGGTGTCGACCACCTTGGGCGAAGTCGGCGCGCGCAGCAACTCGGCAAACCTGATCTCGCGGCTCAGGTACAGGTCGTAGGCGCTGCCCTTGCCGACCATGATGCGATGACCCGGGCGGTCGACCTGGGTGTTGTCGGTCAGCGGCGAACCCTGGCGTACCAGATAGGCGCCCTCGATCAGCAGATAGGGTGCGCTGAACCGAACGCCTTGCCCGCGCAGCGGATCGACCGCAAAGAATCCGATGTCGGCCCGGCCGCTGGTGACCGCTTCGACCGACTGCGCCGCTGCGTCGACGACGATGACATCGAGCGCCACACCGAGTTGGGCTGCCAGCGCCCGCGACAGATCCACCGACACGCCTGCCGCCGCCGTGCCGTCGAGGCGCGCCAGGATCGGGTTGCCCAGGTTGATGCAAGCGCGCAGCCGGCCTGTCGGTGCCAAGACCGCGCTCGCGGTCGGTGCTGGCACCACCGCGCAGCCGGCGGTGGCCAGTCCGGTGCAGGCGAGCACGCTTCGTCTAGAGGGGTTCATCTCAGGGTTTGGGCTTGAGCGCAGCGGCTTGGCTGCACGCTGCAGTGTAGGGCGCAGCCGCAGGATCCGCAGGCCTGGCGGGTCAGCCCGCCGGTGCTTCGCGGTCGAGCAGCTTGCGCAGCTCGGCCTTGGCGATTTTCTCCAGCGTCGAGCGTGGCAGTTCGGTCACGAGCCTGACTTCGTGCGGACGTTTGAAGTCGGCCAACTGCGCCGCGCAGGCTGTTGCCACCCGGTCGGCCAGGTCGGACGGCGCGCCAGGCGCTGGCAGCACGAACACCACCGGCACTTCGTCGAGCATGCGGTGCTTGCGGGCGACCACCGCGCACTCGTGCACCCCGGCCACCGAGGCGATCACGCGCTCGATCTCGGAGGCTGCGACGTTCTCGCCGCCGACCTTGAGCATGTCCTTGCTACGATCGCCGAAGCGGATCGACCCGTCGGCCAGCAGGTCGACCCGGTCGCCGGTTCGGAACCAGCCGTCGGCGGTGAAGCTGGCTTCGGTCGCTGCGGCGTTGCCCAGGTATTCCTGGAACAGGCTCAGAGCCCGCACGCCGCGCACCAGCAGCAGGCCCGAGCCGCCGGGCTCGATCGCTCTCGATTGCGCGACGGGCAGTTCGTCGTCGTCGACGATCGCGATGCCGTACTCTGGCGCCGGCCGGCCGATCGACAAGCTGGGGCTGGGCAGGTGCAGGTTGCTGACGATGCCGTGGGTGATGGTCTCGGTCATACCCCACCAGCCCATGGTGTGGACCCGGAAATGCGGGTCGGTCGGCAGGTCGCACGCGCCGTTGCCCCAGAGCCGGTAGGTGTGCGAGGCCGGCACCTCGTGGCTCATCAGCGCTTTGACGCAAAAGCCAATCATTGAGGCCCAGGTGCAGCCATGCTTGAGCGATAGGGGCCAGAAGCGGCTGGCCGAGAACCGGGGCAGCACCACCACCGTGGCGCCGGCCCACAGCGCCGCGAGCACCGAGTAGGCCTGGGCGTTGGTGTGGAACAGCGGCATGTGCACCAGGTGGACATCGCTGGACCGCAGATCCTCGTGCACCGCGTTGATGCGCGCGCCCCACAACGCATTCGCGTGGCTCCACAGCACGGCCTTGGGCCGCGAGGTGGTGCCCGAGGTGTATTGCACGCTGCAGGGGTGCAGCGGGTCGGGTGCGCGGCGCGGCGGCGGGTCAGCGTCGAGTGTGGCGAAGCGCTGGCTGGCCTCGACGGGCTGTGCGGGTGTCGCGCCGTTGTCGGTGGCGGTGACCACCAGCCAGCGCAGATGGCGGCACTGGCGCGCCACGCGCTCGGCAAACTTGGGCTGGGTGATCGCTGCGACCGCGCCGCAGTGTTCGGCGTAGTAGCTCAACTCGTCGTCTGCGGCGCGAGCGTTGGTCGTCACCGCCACCGCGCCGAGCCAGCCGCAGGCATACCAGGCCAGCAAGGTCTCGGGGCAGTTGTCGAGGTGGATCAGCACCCGGTCGCCGGCCACCACGCCGCGCCGCGCCAGGCCCCCCGCGATGCGGCCGACCTGGTGGTGGAAGCGGGCGTAGGTCCAGGTCTCGGACTGGCC
>CALQBT020000394.1 GCA_943328885.2 Bordetella parapertussis
CACGCCGATGATGCTGACGTCGCTGGGCTTCAAACCGACCTTGGCCAGCGCGAAGTTGGCCATCACATTGGTGCTGCTGCCCGGCGCGGTGACGCCGATCTTCTTGCCCTTCAGGTCGGCCAGGGTCTTGAAGTTGGGCAGGGTGCGGGGGTTGATGCCCAGCACGATCTGCGGCGCTCGCCCCATCAGCACGACCGCGCGCAGCCGCTGGCCTTTGACCTGCATGTTGATCGTGTGCTCGAAAGCGCCGCTGACCACATCGGCGCTGCCGCCCACCAGCGCGCGCAGCGCCTGGCTGCCGCCGGCGAAGTCGACGATCTTCAGGTCCAGCCCCTCGGCCTTGAAGTAGCCCAGTTGCTCGGCGATCGTCACTGGCAGGTAGTACAGCAGGTTCTTGCCGCCCACCGCCAGCGTGAGCTGGGGTTTTTCCAGCTTGTCCGGCGTCTGGGCTTGCACTGTGCTGGCCAGCAGCGAGGCGGCGGTGATGAAGCTACGGCGGTGTAAGGTCATCGGGTTCTCGGTTGACGGGACCCCCCAAGGGGGCGGCCGGCTTCGGCCAGTCTCGGGGCGATCAGTGGCTCACTGTAACCAAGTGGACAAGCGTCCGCGCCCGAGGGCTGCCAGGACCTGCGCCGTGCGGCAAGCTCAGGCCTGCGAACTCGGCCTGGCTTTCATCTTCGCGAGCAGCGCCGCGACGTGGGTCAGCGCGGGGTTCAGCGGCTGGCCGACCGTGGTGCCGAACTCGACCATCGCGTAGAACAGGATGTCGGCCATGGTCAGGCGGTCACCGCAGATGAACTCGCGGCCTGCGATCTGGCCATCGAGCCAGGCCAGCCTTTCCTGGGCGATCGCTTTGAAGTCGTCGGCCGCCTGCGGGATGCAGTGAACACGCGACGAGAACATCTTCAGGCCTTCGGCGTAGCGAAAGCCGGACAACATGGGCTCGATGATGTTGAGGTCGATGCGCCGGGTCCACATCCGGGTCTCGGCGCGCTCTTGGGCGTTGGCGCCGATCAGCGAGCGGCCACTCGGTGCAATCTCGTCGAGGTACTCGCAGATCGCGGTGATCTCGGTGAGCACGGAACCGTCGGCGAGTTCCAGCGCTGGCGTCTGGCCCATCGGGTTCTTGGTCATGTACGCGGACTGGCGGTTCTCGCCGCCGCGCAGGTCGATCTTGGTGCTTTGCAACTCGACGCCGCGCTCGGCGGCAAAAATGCGCACGAAGCGCGGGTTGGGCCCGACGGAGTCATAGAACAGCATGTCGCTTCTCCTGCATGGTGTTGTCAAAGGTGGCGGAGGCTCCGCCGACCATCAGCAACAGTACAGGTTCTGCGCCGCCTGCGGTATCGGGGCTGCCCCTAGCGCGAGGCCTTGGGCCCCGCCAGGCTTGCTGACGCGAGGGGCGAACCCGCCTGCAATCGCTCAGGCGTTGACATCGACCACGAGCCGGCCGCGGACCGAGCCCGACAGGATCTGCGCTGCCGCCTCGATCGCATCGGCCAGGCCGATGCGCTTGGCGATGTCGCCAATCGAGCGCCGGTCGAGGTCCTTGGCCAGGCGCGACCAGGCCTGCACGCGCGAGGCCATCGGCGCCATCACGCTGTCGACGCCGATCAATCCGACGCCACGCAGGATGAAGGGCGCGACCGTGAGCGGCAAGTCCATGCCCTGGGCCAGCCCGCAGGCGACCACCGTCCCGCCGTAACGCGTCGCGGCACAGGCATTGGCCAGCGTGTGCGAACCCACCGAGTCGACCACGCCGGCCCAGCGCTCTTTCTGCAGCGGCTTGCCAGCGGCGGACAAGGTGTTGCGGTCGATGACCTCGGCAGCACCCAGCGCTTGGAGATAAGCCGACTCGCCGGCCTTGCCGGTCGATGCGACGACGCGGTAGCCCAGGCTCGAGAGCAGCGAGACCGCAAACGAACCCACGCCGCCGCTCGCGCCGGTCACGAGAATCTCGCCGGCGCCGGGCTGCACGCCGCGCTGCTCGAGTGCCAGCACGCACAGCATCGCGGTGTAGCCCGCGGTGCCTATGGCCATCGCGTCGAACGCGGTCAGCGCTTCCGGCAAGCGCACCAGCCAGGCGCCGTTGACCCTGGCCTTTTGCGCCAAGCCGCCCCAGTGTGACTCGCCCACACCCCAGCCGTTGAGGATGACTTTGTCGCCGGGCTGCCAGGTCGCGTCGTCGCTGGCCTTGACGGTGCCGACGAAGTCGATGCCGGGCACCATCGGCCATTTGCGCACCACGGGTGACTTGCCGCTGATCGCCAGCCCGTCCTTGTAATTGATTGTCGAGAACTCGACGTCGACCGTCACGCCCTGGGTTTCGAAAGTCGGCAACGCGCCGTCGTCGAGTTCCTTCAGCGACGCAGCGGTGCTCTTGTCGGGATTTTGTTCAAGGTAGAGGGCACGGAACATGGTTTTCCTTCAGGGAATCGGTGTGGGAATCTTGGATCGAGGAGGGTCTGGGGGCGATTGTCACGCGACTCGGCTTGCCGCTGGCACCGCAGGGCGGACCAGACGGCGCAGACACCACAGGCCGATGATCGGGCCGGGCAGCAAAAGCCAGGCGACCCGGTTGCCGATGGCCGGGTAGACCGAGGTCGACAGCAGGATCGAGAAAGTCGTCAGCAGGAAGCCTGCGCTGTTCTGGATCGTCAGCGCGCTGCCGACCAGCTCGGGCGGGCAGGCCTTGACCGACAGCGCCGAGAACTGGGGCGAGTCAGCGACCACCGCGAAACCCCAGACCAGCAGCACGGCGAGGACGAGGCCGACCGGCAGCGAGCCCAGCAGCGGGTAGACCAGGCAGACCGCGCCCGAGGTCCACAGCGCGATCCAGGCCACTCTTGCGCTGCCGATTTTTTGGCTGATCACGCCGCCTGCGATGCAACCCAGTGTGCCCATCGCGATGACCGCGAAAGCCCAGCCCGACAAGGTCGCCGGGTCGGGTACGCCGTCCCGACCCAGCACCTGCAACAGCAGCAGCGGCACCAGCGTCCAGAAAGCGTAGAGCTCCCACATGTGCCCGAAGTAGGCGAAGGCCGAGGCGCGGAAATCGGGCAGGCTGAACGCGCTCAGCACCTGGATCCTCGCGGCGTTCGACGCCCGCTGTTTCGGCTTCAGGTGCGGCCCGTCGCCGAGCAGACCGATGAGGAGCGCAGCGACCAAGGCCAGCCCGGACGACGCCAGGATCACGGCCTGCCACGAGACGCCGGCGCCGAGCATGCGGATGCCGTGCGGCAAGGCGGTGCCCAGCGTCAGCATCCCGACCAGCAGGCCCAGGCTCTGGCCAGCGCGGGCCGGGTCCCAGCTCACGATCAGCTTCATGCCCAGCGGGTAGATGCCGGCCAGCGCGATGCCGACCGCAAAGCGCAAGCCCATCGCGCTGGGCATGCCTTGACTGAACAGCGCGAAGCCGGCATTGAACAGCGCGCCCAGCAGGCTGCAGAGCGTGAAGATCCGGCTCGCC
>CALQBT020000395.1 GCA_943328885.2 Bordetella parapertussis
AGCCAAGAAGCTGATCGTCGTGAAGTCCTCTCAGCACTTCTACGCCTCGTTCTCGAAGATCGCCCAGCATGTCATCTACGCCGGCGCGCCGGGCTCGGTGACGCACGATCTGAAGACGCTGCCGTACCGCCATGTCCGGCGGCCGAAGTGGCCGCTGGACGAATGTTGAATCAACCGAGCCAAGCCATGCCTGATTTCGACCTGATCATCCGCGGCGGCACCGTCATCGACGGCAGCCGCGCCCCCCGCTTCGACGCCGACGTCGGCATCCTGGGCGGCCGCATCGCGGCCCTAAGCGATCTTTCTGCCGCGACCGCCGACCAAGTGCTCGACGCCCGCGGCCTGATCGTCGCGCCGGGCTTCATCGACTGCCACACCCACGACGACCAGGCCTTGCTGTCGCAGCCCGACATGGGTTTCAAGGTCTCGCAAGGCGTGACCACCGTGATCGCCGGCAACTGCGGCATCAGCCTGTCGCCGCTGCAGCCCGACTCGCCGCTGCCCGCACCGCTCAACCTGCTCGAGGTCGCCGAGCGGGCGCGCTTCGCGACGCTGGGCGAGTACTTCGGCGCGCTGCGGCGCAGCCCGCCTGCCATCAACATGGCCACGCTGGTGGGCCACACGACGCTGCGCGTGCGCACGATGAGCGCGCTGGACCGACCGGCCAACGCGGCCGAGATCGAGGCGATGCGTTCGCTGCTGGCCCAGGCCATGGACGAGGGTGCGCTGGGCCTGTCCACCGGCACCTTCTACCCGCCGGCGATGCATGCCAGCACCGAAGAGATCATCGCCGTCGGCCAGGCCATGAGCGGCCGCGGTGGTCTGTACGTGACCCACATGCGCGACGAAGGCGAACAGATCATCGCCGCGCTGGACGAGACTTTCCGCATCGGCCGCGAGCTCGACGTGCCGGTGCTTGTCTCGCACCACAAGTTGAAGAACCGCGCCAACTTCGGCCGCAGCGCGCAGACCTTGCCGCACATCCGTCGCGCGATGCAGTGCCAATGCGTTGCGTTGGACTGCTACCCTTACGACGCCGGCTCGACGATGATCCACACCGACAGCAGCATGCTCGACGGCCGGGTGCTGATCGCCTCCAGCCAGCCGCACCCTGAATGCGCGGGTCGCGAACTCAGCGACATCGCCGCAGAATGGGGTCTCAGCCGGGAAGACGCTGCGCGGCGACTGCAGCCGGGCAGCGCGATCTACTTTCTGATGGACGAAGCCGATGTTCAGGCCATCCTGGCCTTCGACGAGACCATGATCGGCTCGGACGGCATCCCCGTCGGCGAGAAACCGCACCCGCGGCTGTGGGGCACTTTTCCCCGCGTACTGGGTCACTACAGCCGTGAGTTAGGCTTGTTCCCGCTCGAGACCGCAGTCTGGAAGATGACGGGGCTGACCGCGCGCAATTTCGGCCTGATCGACCGTGGCCGGGTTGCGGTGGGTGCGGCTGCCGACATCGTATTGTTCGACGCCGCCCTGGTGATCGACCGCGCCGACTACGCCCACCCGACGCGCCCGGCCGCGGGCATCCACAGCGTGCTGGTCAACGGCGTGCCGACCTGGCAAGCCGGCCGCCACCTCGGCGCGCGCAGCGGCCAGGTCATCACCCGCGGGCCGGCGGGCGCCGGGCGCACGCTGCACCCGGGCTGAAGCCTGACGGCCGGGCTCAGCGCGCAGCGGCGAACGATGCTTCGAGGCCTATCGGATCTCGATCTCGATGAAGACGACTTCTTGTTCGGTGTTGTTGATCACATTGTGTTCAACGCCCACCTGGCGGTTGTAGGAACGGCCGGCCACCAGCGGCGCTGTTCGCAGGCCTTCCGAGGTTTCCAGCGACAACTCACCGTTGGTCATCGGCACGACCACGTAGTCGTGTCCATGGCGGTGCCAGCCGGTCTCGGCACCCGGCGCGAAGCGCCACTCGGTGACGATGACGCGGTCATCGTCGATTTGGACGGTGGGCACGGCCTGAGGACGGGTCATGGGGTCATCTCCGGTTCAAGAGGGGGTTCGGCCAGCGAGGGGTGTTCCACGACCCGCTGACCGTCTGTGCGCACGGGCTTGGAACTCCGCGCAGGACGATGAAGTCGCTCGCCATCATGCCCGCATTCACCGCCAGGGGCCGGGTGAATACCCGCGGCAAGCAGGCGACGACTCGCGCGGCGCGCGTCGTTACGCGACACGGTGCCTTATGCTCAAACCCACTCCGAGATGGTCGTGCCGCCGGGCAAGCCGACGCATCGCGCCGGTTCGGGCACATCGACAAGGGATAAACATGAAAGCGATAGAGATCAGCGGCGATCGACTGGTGTGGGCCGATGCGCCGAGCCCGCCGCTGGGTGCTGGGGAAATCCGTATCCGGGTCAAGGCCAGTGCGGTCAACCGCGCTGACCTGTCGCAGCGCCGAGGCGGTTACCCGCCGCCACCGGGTGCGAGCCAGGTTCTTGGGCTCGAGTGCTCGGGCGTGGTCGCGGAAATCGCTGGCGATGTCACAGGCTTCGCAATCGGCGACGAGGTTTGCGCGCTGCTCGCCGGAGGCGGTCACGCGCAGGAGGTGGTCGTCCCGGCCGGGCAGGTGCTGCCGAATCCCAAAGGCCTGTCGTTCGTCGAGGCCGCGGCGCTGCCCGAGGTGTTTGCCACGGCCTACCTCAACCTCTACATCGAAGCGGCGCTCACGCCAGGCGAACAGGTCTTGCTGCACGCCGGGGCGAGCGGGGTCGGTACCGCCGGCATTCAGCTGTGCCGGGCTTTTGGCAACCCCGTCTTCGTCACGGCCGGCGCCGATGACAAGATCGAGCGCTGCCTGGCGCTAGGCGCGTCCGGCGGCAGCAATCGCCATGCCGGCAGCTTCGTCGATCAGGTCGCGGCCTGGACCCAGGGCAAGGGCTTTGACGTGATCCTCGATCCGGTCGGGGCCGCTTACCTGAAGGACAACATCGAGAGCCTGGCGTTGGACGGCCGCCTCGTGCTGATCGGCTTGCTCGGAGGCGTGAGCGCCGAACTTCCGCTCGGTCCGATGCTGAGGAAGCGGCTGCGGGTGATCGGCTCGACGCTGCGGGCTCGGTCAGTGGCTGCCAAGACCGTGATCATGTCGGCGCTTCACCAGCGGGTCTGGCCGCTGATCGAATCGGGCGAGATCCGGCCGATCATCGAAGCGGTGATCCCGGTGGCCGACACCGACCGGGCCCACGAGCTGATCGCCAGCGATACCACCTTCGGCAAGGTGGTGCTGCGGGTCGACTGATCAGGTTCGTGCTGCCGGTTTGCCGACTTTTAATCGCCTGGTGGAACAGGGGCTTTGACGCTTCTTCACTGCGCTGGCAGGTGCGGCCCTGATCTGGCCGCGCGTGCAGTTTGCAGGCCCGAATGACAGGCCAGAATGACAGGCTCGAACGTCCGCTTCAGTTTGAAGCATGGCGCAAAGCATCCCCTGCAAGCAGCCACTTCGCGCCTAGATCGTC
>CALQBT020000396.1 GCA_943328885.2 Bordetella parapertussis
GCTGTACAAGGGCAACATCGGCCCGGATGTGATCGACATCCGCAAGCTCTACGGCCAGACCGGCAAGTTCACCTACGACCCGGGTTTCCTGTCGACCGCGTCGTGCAACTCCACCATCACCTACATCGATGGTGACAAGGGCGAGTTGCTGTACCGCGGCTACCCGATCGAGCAGTTGGCCGAGAACTGCGACTTCCTCGAGACCTGCCATCTGCTGCTCTACGGTGACCTGCCCGACGCCGCACAGCGTGCTGATTTCACCGCACGGGTGTCGAACCACACGATGGTCCACGAGCAGATGCAGTTCTTTCTGCGAGGCTTTCGGCGCGATGCCCATCCGATGGCCATCATGACGGGCCTGGTCGGTGCGCTGTCGGCCTTCTACCACGACTCCACCGACATCAACAATCCGGTGCACCGGGAGATCGCAGCGATCCGCCTGATCGCCAAGATGCCCACGCTGGTGGCGATGGCCTACAAGTACACGCAGGGTCAGCCCTATATGTACCCGAAGAACAATCTGTCGTACTCGGCCAACTTCATGCACATGATGTTCGCCAACCCCTGCGAGGAGTATGTTCAGAACGACGTGCTGGTGCGGGCAATGGACCGCATCTTCATTCTGCACGCCGATCACGAGCAGAACGCATCGACTTCGACGGTGCGCTTGTGCGGCAGTTCGGGCACCAACCCGTTTGCGGCGATCGCCGCCGGCGTGGCTTGTTTGTGGGGACCGGCGCACGGCGGCGCCAACGAGGCCTGTCTGAACATGCTGGGCGACATCCAGAAGATGGGCGGGGTCGAGAAGATTGGCGAGTTCATCAAGCAGGTCAAGGACAAGAACTCCAGCGTCAAGCTCATGGGCTTCGGCCACCGGGTCTACAAGAACTACGACCCGCGTGCCAAGCTGATGCGCGAAACCTGCCACGAGGTGCTGGGCGCGCTGGGGCTGCACGACGATCCGCTGTTCAAGCTGGCGATGGCGCTGGAGAAGATCGCACTCGAAGACGATTACTTCGTCTCGCGCAAGCTCTACCCGAACGTCGACTTTTACTCGGGCATCGTCCAGCGCGCTGTCGGCATTCCTGTGCAGCTGTTCACCGCGATCTTCGCGCTGGCCCGCACCGTGGGCTGGATCGCTCAGCTCAACGAGATGATCAGTGACCCCGAGTACAAGATCGGCCGTCCGCGCCAGCTCTACGTCGGTGCGCCGCAGCGCGTGGTCAAGCCGATAGGCCAGCGCTAGTCGCGCCGCCGGTCAACGACCGGCTCACAGCAAGGCCTTGAGCAAGCTGGCCATCTCGCTGGGGTTGCGGGTGATCGTGAAGCCGCACTCCTCCATGATGGCCAGTTTGGCGTCTGCGGTGTCGGCCCCACCCGAGATCAGCGCACCGGCATGGCCCATGCGCTTGCCGGCCGGCGCCGTGACCCCGGCAATGAAGCCGACGATGGGCTTTTTCATGTTGGCCTTGCACCAGCGCGCGGCTTCGGCCTCGTCGGGCCCGCCGATCTCGCCGATCATGATCACCGCATCGGTGTCGGGGTCGTCGTTGAACAGCCGCATGATGTCGATGTGCTTCAGGCCGTTGATCGGGTCGCCGCCTGTGCCCACGGCCGAGCTCTGACCCAGCCCGATCTCGGTGAGCTGCGCCACCGCCTCATAGGTCAGCGTGCCCGATCGCGAGACCACGCCGATGCGTCCCTTGCGATGGATGTGGCCCGGCATGATGCCGATCTTGATCTCATCGGGCGTGATCAGCCCGGGGCAATTCGGCCCCAGCAGCAGGGTTTGCTTGCCACCGGCGGCCTCCTTGGCGCGCATCTTGTTGCGCAGCTCGAGCATGTCGCGCACCGGGATGCCCTCGGTGATGCAAATCGCCAGGTCCAGATCGGCCTGGACCGCTTCCCAGATCGCTGCGGCTGCGCCAGGTGGCGGCACGTAGATCACGCTGACCGTCGCGCCGGTCTGGCGCGCAGCCTCGGTGACGCTGGCGTAGATCGGGATGCCTTCGAAGTCCTCGCCGGCCTTCTTCGGGTTCACGCCCGCGACGAAGGCGCTCTTGCCGTTGGCATAAGCCGCGCAGCCCCGGGTGTGGAACTGACCGGTCTTGCCAGTGATGCCCTGGGTGATGACCTTGGTGTCTTTGTTGATCAGGATGCTCATATCGTGCTCAATTGGTTTGGCCCGCAGGCGAGACGCGTTGTGTTGCCAAGTGGACGCCGCGGAACCGGCTTTGCCGGGCCGCTGGCGGCGCCCCCTGGGGGGAGCGCCGCAGGCGCTGCGGAGGGGGTCATTTCACCGATTGGACAATCTTTTCGGCCGCCTCGGCCATGGTGTCGGCAGCGATGATGGGCAGACCGCTGTCGGCCAGCATCTTCTTGCCCAAGTCCTCGTTGGTGCCCTTCATCCGCACCACCAGCGGCACGCTCAGGTTGACCGCCTTGCACGCGGCGATCACGCCATCGGCGATGGTGTCGCACTTCATGATGCCGCCGAAGATGTTGACCAGGATGCCTTTGACATGCGGGTTCTTGAGCATGATCTTGAAGGCCTCGGTCACCTTCTCGGGGGTTGCGCCGCCGCCCACGTCGAGAAAATTGGCCGGCTCGCCGCCGAACAGCTTGATCGTGTCCATCGTGGCCATCGCCAGCCCAGCCCCGTTGACCAAGCAGCCGATGTTGCCGTCCAGGCTGATGTAGGCCAGGTCGAACTTGCTCGCCTCGATCTCGGCCGGGTCTTCTTCGTCGAGGTCGCGGCAGGCAACGATCTCGGGGTGGCGAAACAGCGCGTTGGGATCAAAGTTGAACTTCGCGTCGAGCGCCTTGACGCCGCCCGGTTTGCCCTCCACGCTCGCCTCCAGGATCAGCGGGTTGATCTCGGCCAGCGAGGCGTCGGTGTCCATGTAGCAGCGGTAGAGTTTTTGCAGCACGTCAACAGCCTGCGCCTGGCTGGCCTCGGGCACGCCTATGCCCGCGGCCAGCTCCAGCGCTTGCGATGCCGTCAGGCCCAGTGCCGGGTCAATGATGAGCTTGAGGATCTTCTCGGGCGTGTTGTGCGCCACCTCCTCGATGTCCATGCCGCCTTCCGAGCTCGCCATCATCGCCACGCGCTGGGTCGCGCGGTCGGTCAGCGCGGCGACGTAGTATTCCTTGGCAATCGCCGCGCCCTCCTCGATCAGCAGGCGGCGAACCTTCTGGCCCTGCGGGCCGGTCTGGTGGGTCACCAGCTGCATGCCCAGGATCTCGCCGGCGAGTTGGCGGACCTCGGCAACCGATCGCGCGAGCTTGACGCCGCCGCCCTTGCCGCGGCCGCCGGCATGGATCTGGGCTTTGACGACCCAGACCGATCCGCCGAGCTTTTGCGCGGCTTCGACCGCCTCTTGCACCGTGAACGCGGCGATACCTCGCGGCACCGGCACGCCGAACTGGCGCAGGATGTCTTTGGCCTGGTATTCGTGGATCTTCA
>CALQBT020000397.1 GCA_943328885.2 Bordetella parapertussis
CTCACTGGTTGCCATCCCCTCGCATTTGCCACCCTTACCCGAACCAGCGTCTGATCGTCACGACCCAAGGCAGGAGCCGTATGCGGTAGTGCCGCACGTACGGATCTGTGGAGGGGGTGCTGGGTGACTGGCATTCCTACTCCGACTTGAATCGAATCGAATCCTTGGCCAGATTGCCCCGGGCATTGGCCAGGAAGGGCGGGCCCCAGTGGCGCGATACGTCTTCGGTGCCGAGGCGAAATCTTGACGAGGCCAGCACCCAGATCGCCTGGGTGCTGTATTTTGAACCCCTCAGCCAACTGCTGGGACAAGGCCTGTGGCGAGACACTGTGCGGGTCATTGCAGGCCTAGCGCTTACACGGCCAGCGCTTCAAGACCAGGCGCCAGGCGATGGATCAGGTCGTCTCCTCGGTGCTCTGGTACAAACGCACCCGACTGCACTTGACGCTGGCCTATGCCAGCTCGATGTGGATCGAACAATGCTGGCGGGTCCATCAACCCGGCAAGCCAGCGCATGAGAGCTCTGTGGGATAGGGAATCCAGGGGCCAGGTCAGTAGTGTCAGTAGTACGAGGGCGAGCGCCAAGCCGACTGATCGACCGGCCTGAATTCGACGAAGGCGTGCGCGCCTTTCTTGAATAGCGCGAACCCGATTTCAGCCGCATGGGCGCGCTCGGCGAACCCTGCACCCAACCCGGAGACACACCATGAACTTTCACACTGGCCGCCGCGCCGCCCTTGCGGGCCTGGCGCTCGCCGCTGCTGCCGCGACGCTGCCGCTGCGCGCCCAAGAGGCCTTTCCCATTGCCGGCAAGCCGGTGACGCTGATACTGCCAGCCATCGGCGGCTCTACCGGCGACCGCGTACTGCGGTTGTTCGCTGAGCGACTCAAGGACGACTGGAATGTGCCGGTCATCGTCAACGCCAAGCCTGGCGCCGGCGGCGTGATCGGCTCAAACTTCGTCGCCAAGGCGGCGCCCGACGGCCACACCATCCTGCTGGGTTTCAGCCACCTGGTGCAGTCCTATGCCTTCAACCAGAAGCCGCCCTACGACGCGCTCAAGGACCTCATCCCGATCGCGCGCATCTGCGACCTGCCCTTGCTCTACCTCACCGGCGACACCTCGGTGCAGACGCTCAGCGAGCAGGTGGCCAAACTCAAGGGCAGCAAGTCCGCCTATGGAAGCTACGGCAATGCGACCACATCGCACATCTACTCGGAGCTCGTCAACCACCGCAACAACCTGGGCATGGCGCATGCCGCCTACCGCGGCACGCCGCCGCTCATCACCGACCTGATCGCCGGCCACATCCAGACCTCGGTGATCGACCTGGGCAACACCCAGGCGCAAGTCAAGGCCGGCAAGCTCAAGGCGCTGGCCATCACCGGCAACAAGCGCAACAAAATGATGCCCGACGTGCCGACGTTTGCCGAGTTGGGCTACACCGATGTGGCCTTGCCAGGCCGTTACTGGTTGTTCCTGCCCGCAGGCACGCCGCCGGCGACGGTCGAGCGCATCCGCACCTCGGTGCTCAATGTGCTGAAGTCGCCTGAAGCGCAGGAGCAGTTGATGGCCATGGGCGCCGAGCCCGCCCCTGGCGAGCGCGAGGACGTATTGGCTAGCATGCGTGCCGATGTCGAGTACTGGAAGCGCGTGGTGCAGATCACCGGCATCAAGGCCGACAACTGAGCGTGCGACGGCGGTAGGCCTGGTTCTCGCTTGCCCGCGAAGGGCGCGACAAGCCTGATGACAGGCGCATTCGGCGTCTACACTGACCCAGTGGCGGTAGGTCCCCTGGGGGAGTGCTTCAAGCGGTGTCTAGTCGTAGCTCAGGCGGGATTCAGGTGTTTGAATGACCCCGCCTGCGGCGCTGGTCTTTGACCGGACCGCTCGCCTTGCTTTCGAATCCAACGTCCAAGGAGCGCCTATGGCCGAAGACATCGTCGACGTGTTGATCATTGGCTCGGGCGCCTCCGGCGCGGCGGTGGCCTGGAGTCTGGCCGAGACCGGCATGCGCATCGTCTGCCTGGAGCAGGGCGACTGGACCAACCCGGCCGAGTACCCGAGCACTCGCCGCGACTGGGAGGTTCAGACCACCGGCCCCTGGTCGATCAACCCGAACGTGCGCAAGCGTGCGACCGACTACCCGATCGAAGACTCCGAGTCGCCGATCACGGTGGTCAATTTCAACGGTGTGGGTGGCAGCACTGTGCTGCATTCGGCCCACTGGCCGCGATTCCATCCCTCAGACTTCCGGGTCAGATCGCTCGACGGCGTGGCCGACGACTGGCCGATCGACTATGCGACGCTCGACCCGTTCTTCGCCTTGAACGACCGCAACATCGGCGTCTCAGGCTTGGCCGGAGATCCTGCGATCCCGGCGCACCAGCCGCCGCTGCCGCCGGTGCCGCTGGGGCTGATGGGTGAGACCATCGGCCGCGGCTTCAACAAGTTGGGCTGGCATTGGTGGCCCTCGGACAGCGCCTTGATCACCCGCGATTACGAGGGGCGTGAGGCCTGCGCCAACCTCGGGCCCTGCTCCTCAGGATGCGCCAAGGGCGCCAAGAGCAGCGCTGACATCACCTACTGGCCGGCCGCGCGGCGCGCCGGCGTCGAACTGCGTACGCACTGCCGGGTGCGCGAGATTCTGGTCGACGAGAACGACATGGCCACCGGCGTCGTCTACTACGACGAGCACGGCGTCGAACGCACGCAGCGCGCCGAGGTGGTGGTGCTGGCCTGCAACGGCGTGGGCACGCCGCGACTGCTGCTGAATTCGCGCTCGGCGCGTTTCCCGGACGGTCTGGCCAACCGGTCCGGGCTGGTCGGCAAAAACCTGATGCTGCACCCTTGGGGGCTGGTCCAGGGCGTGTTCGACGAAGCCCTGGCCTCGCGCTACGGCCCAGCCGGCTGCTGCTTGCTCAGCCAGGAGTTCTACGAGACCGACGCCGCGCGCGGCTTCGTTCGCGGCTACAACCTGCAGATCACCCGCGGCACCGGGCCGGTGATGACCGCGCGCACCGGCCTGGTCCGCGGCACCATCCCCTGGGGCCCCGGTCACCACGAGGCTTTTGCGCGCCGCTTCAACCACAGCTTTCATATCGGCATCTGCTGCGAAGACTTGCCGGAGTTGCACAACACCGTGACGCTGGACCCGGTGCTCAAGGACTCGCACGGTATCCCGGCGCCGAAAATAAGCTACCGAATGAGCGAGAACAGCCAACGGATGATGCGCCACGCGCTGGACCGTGGCACCGAGGCGATGAAGGCGGCCGGCGCCACCGACATCTACACCGAGTCACCGGTACGCCTGGCCGGCTGGCACCTGCTGGGCACCGCCAGGATGGGCCGCGATCCGGAGCGCTCGGTCGTCAACGAGTGGGGTCGCAGCCACGACGTGAAGAACCTGTTCATCGTCGACGGCAGCGTGTTCGTCACCTCGGGCGGCGTGAAC
>CALQBT020000398.1 GCA_943328885.2 Bordetella parapertussis
GCGCGCACAACTTCAAGGTCCAGGTTTTCAACGGCAACCAGGCCGGCGCTGCGTCCACCGCCTTTGCGATTAGTGTCGACACGCTGGCCCCTCTCGCACCGGTGATCGACATCGTCGCGACCGACGACTTGATCAACGCCAACGAGCAGCGCAGCGTCCTCACCGGCAGCGCCGAGCCCGGCGCGACGGTGGCGTTGACGCTGGGCGCGGGCAATGTGCGAACGGTCGTCGCCGATGTGCAAGGCTCCAATACGCAAGGCGTTTGGCGCTACACGCTGGCATCGGCCGACATCGCCGCGATGGGGCAGGGCGGCGAGATCCTCAGCGCCACCGCCGCCGATGCGGCGGGCAACACCAGCGCGCCGGGAACCCGCACCATCAGCGTCGACACGCTGGCGCCTGCGGCCGGCACGCTGAGCTTCACCGGTCTGACCGACAGCGGCGCTAGCGCCAGCGACGGCATCACGCAAGACGGCACGTTCGGCCTGAGCGTGGCAGGCAGTGAGGCCGGCTCGACGCTGAGCTACGAGGTCTCGACCGACGGCGGCACGACCTGGACCCCGACGACGGCAAGCCAGACATCGCTGGCCGACGGGGCTTACCGTTTCCGCGCGACGGCCACCGACGCTGCGGGCAACCGCGCGACCGGCAGCGCCATCAGCGTGACGGTGGACAACACCGTGCCAGCAGCGGGCACGCTGAGCTTCACCGCATTGACCGACACCGGCTCAAGTGCCAGCGACGGCATCACGCAGGACAGGAGCTTCAACCTGAGCGTGACCGGCAACGAAGCCGGGGCAACGCTGAGCTACGAGGTCTCGACCGATGGTGGCGCGACCTGGAGCGATACGACAGCCAACCAGGCGTCCTTGGCCGACGGGACTTACAGCTTCCGCGCGACCGCGACCGACGCCGCGGGCAACCGCGCGACGGGCAACTCGATCGGCGTGACAGTGGACACGCTGGGGCCGACGCTGGCAATCACCGACAACGCGGGCGGCCTGGCCGCAGGCGCTTTCTTGCTGACCTTCAGCTTCAGCGAGGCGGTGACCGGTTTCGACGCCAGCGACATCGTGCTGGGCACGGGCGCTGTCAAGGGCAGCTTCATCGCCATCAGCCCGACCCTGTACACGCTGGCGGTCACCCCGCCGGACGGCCAGATCGGCTCGCTGTCGGTCAGTGTCGCGAGCAACGGGGCCCAGGACCATGTGGCCAACGCCAACCAGGCCTCCCAGGCCTACAGCGTGGCCTACGACACCGTCGGGCCGACCGTCTTGGGCGTCGCGATCAGCGCGGCGGATGGCAGCCAGAACAGCACGCTCAACACAGGAGATATTCTCCATGTCACGGTGACGATGAGCAAGGCGACGCAGGTCAGCGGTGGCACGCCCAGCCTGCAGCTCGACATCGGCGGCACGCTGGTTGACGCCCACTACGTCTCTGGGTCTGGCAGCGCTGCGCTGGTGTTTGACTACACCGTGCTGGCAGGCCAGAACGACAGCAACGGCGTCGCCGTCGTTGCCAACAGCCTGGCGCGGCAGGGCGCAAGCCTGCTTGACGTGATCGGTAGGGCCGCCGCGATCGGCCACGCCGCAGCGGTCGACAACACCGGCTACCTCGTCGACACCACCCCGCCGACCTTGCTGATCAGCCCCCTCGCGACGACGCTGAAAATCGGTGAGACCTCGCTGGTCAGCTTCGGTTTCAGCGAGGACCCGCTCAGCAGTTTCATCTGGGACGCCGCCAACCAGACCGGCAGCATCGCGGTGACCGGCGGCAGCCTGGGTGCGATCAGCGGCACCGGAAACACGCGATCGGCCACCTTCACACCGACCGCTGGCCTGAATGCCGGCAGCGCCGGCGTCACGGTCGCTGCAGCGGCTTACACCGACGCGGCAGGCAACAGCGGTGGCGCGGCCAGCATGTCGGCCATCAGCTTCGACACGCTGGCGCCATCGGTGACCATCACCAGCACGGCCTCAGCACTGAAGATCAACGAGACGACGACCGTCAGCTTCACCTTCAGCGAGGCTCCCGTCGGCTTCACCGACAGCGACATCGTCTTGTCTGGCGGAACGCTGGGTGCGGTCGTGGTCTCATCGACGAACGCCAAGCTCTACACCGCGACCTTCACCCCCGATGCGGGCTTCAGCGGCAGCGCCAGCATCACGGTGATGGACGCCAGCTACAGCGACGCTGCCGGCAACGTCGGCAGCGCCGGCAGCACGCCAGTGCTGGCGGTCGACACGGACGCACCGACGGTCTCGATCAGCAGCAGCACCCCAGCCCTCAAAGCCGGCCAGACCGCCGCGATCAGCTTCAGCTTCAGCGAAGACCCGGGGTCCAGCTTCGCCTGGAACGGCAGCGTCGGCGATGTCGTCGTGACTGGCGGCACGCTGGGCGCGATCAGCGGCAGCGGGCTGACCCGTACCGCCACCTTCACCCCGACCGCGAACCTGGCGTCCGGCAACGCCAGCATCACCTTGGCATCAGGTGTCTACACCGACGCGGCGGGCAATGCCGGCGGCGCGGGCAGCACGCCGGCGATCGCGATCGACACGCTTGCGCCCTCGGCGGTGATCACTCGCGATGTCTCGGCTTTGAAGATAGGCCAGACCGCTGCGATCACCCTGACTTTCGACGAAGACCCCGGCGCCAGCTTCACCAGCAGCGACCTCACGGTGGCCGGCGGCATGCTGGGCGACCCTCAAGTCACTGCCGACCCCTTGGTCTACACCAGCACCTTCACCCCTTGGCCAGACCAGGCAGCGACCAACGGGACAGTCACCTTGGCGGCTGCGAGCTATCAAGATGCCGCCGGCAACAGCGGCGTGCTCGCTTCTATGTCGCCTATCGCGATCGACACGGTCGCGCCGACGCTGGCGATCAGCAGCAGCACCGCTACCCTCAGGGCTGGCCAGACGGCGGTGATCAGCTTTGGCTTCAGCGAGGCCATGGCGGGTTTCAGCTGGGACGGCAGCAATGGCGACGTCGTGGTGAGCGGCGGCACGCTGGGCGCGATCAGCGGCAGCGGGTCGGTCCGCACCGCCACGTTCACCCCGACACCAGGTGGCAACGGCGTCGCCAGCATCACGGTGGCCGCTGCGACCTACACCGACCTTGCGGGCAACGACGGTGACGCCGCCGCAACCCCGTCGATCGCGATCGACGCCGTGGCGCCCACGCTGAGCATCACAAGCGACCTCAGCGCGCTCAACAGCGGCCAGACCGCCGTGCTCACCTTCACGTTCAGCGAGGACCCGGTGGACTTCGCGTCCGGCGATGTCGTGCTCGCGCATGGCACCCTGGGTGCGATCAGTGGCAGCGGCTTGACCCGCAGCGCGATCTTCACCCCCGAAGCCGGCTTCACCGGCCATGCCAGCGTCACGGTGACGAACGCCAGCTACACCGACGCCGCAGGCAACCCCGGCGGTGCTGGCGCCAC
>CALQBT020000399.1 GCA_943328885.2 Bordetella parapertussis
GAACAGCGGGTAGACCCCGCCCACCAGCACCGCGGTGGCGATCAGTTGCGGGCCGAAGCGGGCCCGCTCGGCGATGCCGCCCGAGACGATGGCCGGAATGGCCGCCGCGAAGGTCAGCAGAAAGAAAAACTTGACCAACTCGTAGCCGTTCTTGGCCGCCAGCGCCTCGGCACCGGTGAAGAAACTCACGCCGTAGGCGACCGAGTAGCCGACAAAGAAGTAGGCGATGGTCGAGACCGAGAAGTCGACCAGGATCTTGACCAACGCGTTGACCTGGTTCTTCTTGCGCACCGTGCCGAGTTCCAGAAAAGCGAAACCCGCGTGCATCGCCAACACCATGATGGCGCCCAGCAATATGAACAAGGCATCGGTGCCTTGCTTGACCTGATCCATGACATGTCTCCTCTGTTGGGATGGCTCTGTTGCGGCACTGAGTGCACCAGCAAGGGCAAAAGCGCACCGATTCAAGCAAATTTCGTGCCTTGACTGGTGCATCGCCAACCAGGCCAACAGCACCGAATCGCCCGCATTCAGCCCCTTTACCGTGCATGACGCACCAAAGTGGATTTTTCCTGCAGGCCAAGCGGCTGAACCGGCCAGAACCGGCGGCGCAACGCTTGGTCGCCCAAGCCCAGACCGAGCCGACCGCTCGAGCGGCAGGCAAAGGTCCAGCCAACATCGTCGAAACAGACGATTGAGGCCTGCGGGCACGCCCCCTAGAGTGCGCAGCAGGAGAAGCACATGGCATTGCCAAGAACGATTCAAGCATCGAAAGCGCCTGCCTTGCGTGACGCGCTGGCACAAGCCTGATGGACGCCAGCGCCGCGATGCAGATGACCCAGCCGCTGCACAAGGCGCTGATCGAACGCCCTGAGGCCACGGCGCTGGTGAGCGGCAAGCGCCGCACCCGCTTTGGTGCGCTGGCCGACCAGGTCGCTCGGCTCGCGGCGGTGCTGCGCGCCGGTCACAGCCTGAGCGCCGAAGACCTGGTTGCGCATTGCCGGACCCAGATCGCCGGCTACAAGTGCCCGCGCAGCGTCGAGTTCCGCGCCGAGTTGCCCCTGTCGGCCGCCGGCAAGATGCTGAAGTACGCGCTGCGTGCACCGTTCTGGGCCGGGCGCAGCCGGCACGTCAACTGACCGAGGCCCTATGCCGCTACACCGCCCTGGCCCCATGCGCCTGCCCGACCGCATCACCCGCCGGCTCAGGCTGCCGCTGATTGCCGCCCCGATGCTGGCCGTCTCGGGTGTGGAACTGGTCGTGGCGGCCTGCCGCAACGGCGTGATCGGCGCTTTCCCGACCGCCAATGCACGCAGCAGCGCGCAACTCGACCAGTGGTTGGATGAAATCCACCAGCGCCTGTTCGCAGCGCCTGAAGAAGCCGCACCCTGCTGCCCCAACCTGATCATGCGCTCTCCCCGGCTGGCCGAAGATCTGGCCTGCTTGGTGGCGCACCGGGTCGAGATGGTGATCACCAGCGTGGGCTCGCCCGCGCCCGTGGTGTCGGCGCTGCACGGCATCGGCTGCCTGGTGCTGGCCGACGTGGCCACGCTGGAACACGCGCGCAAGGCCATCGCCGCCGGCGCCGATGGTCTGGTGCTGCTGAGCGCCGGCGCGGGCGGTCAGACCGGCTGGCTCAACCCCTTCGCCTTCGTGCGCGCGCTGCGCGCCGAATACGACGGGCCGCTGGTGCTGGCCGGCGGCGTCAGCGACGGCGTGGCGCTACGCGCTGCGGGGGTCTTGGGTGCAGACCTGGCCTACATGGGCACGCGATTCATCGCCAGCCATGAGAGTTTGGCTGCCGCAGCCTACAAGCAGATGCTGGTCGACAGCAGCGCCGATGACGTGCTGCTGACCAAGGCTTTCACCGGCCTGGCCACCAGCATGCTGCTGCCGTCGATCCGCCGTGCCGGGCTGGACCCCGACAGGCTGGACGAGTTGGTCACGCCCAAGACCGCGGCGCAGATGTTCGGCGGCGCCGCACAAAACGACGGCCCAAAGCGCTGGAGCGACATCTGGAGCGCCGGCCACAGCGTGTCTGGCGTGCACTCGCTGCAATCGGTGGACGCGTTGGTGGCCGAGGTCGAGCACCAGTACCACCACGCCATCGCCTGATCTGTCCCACCCGCTTCAGGCCTTAGGCGCGCGCCAGGGCTAGACCTGGTTATGCTGGCCAGCTGCGCGATGCGCCAAATCCACCCGAAAGAACCACAATGAACTTGACCCAGACCCTGCTGGCCGGGGCGATCGCGCTTGCGGTCGCCACCAGTGCACACGCCCAAGGATTCCCCACCAAGCCGATCCGGGTCGTGGTGACTTTCCCCGCGGCCGGCGCACCCGACATCCTCGCGCGGCTGTTTGCCGACAAAGCCCAGTTCGGCCAGCCGGTGATGATCGACAACGTGCCCGGCGCGGGCGGCAACATCGGCGCCGACAAGGTCGCCAAGGCCCCGGCCGACGGCTACACGCTGGTGATGGCCACGGTGGGCACGCACTCGATCAATGGCTCGCTCTACCCCAAAATGCCTTACGACATGGTCAAGGACTTCAGCCCGATCGCGCATGTCGCGAGCGCGCCGAACCTGCTGGTGGTGACCAACGACTTGCCGGTCAAGAACGTCGCCGAGCTGATCAGCTACATGAAGGCCAACCCGAACAAGCTCAGCTTCGGCTCGCCCGGCATCGGCTCATCGGTGCATGTCTCGGGCGAGTTGTTCAAATCCATGACGGGCACGACGATGCAGCATGTGCCTTACAAGGGCCGGCAGTTCGCGATCCCCGACCTGGTCGGTGGCCAGATCCAGCTGATGTTCGACAACATGCCGTCGGCGTTGCCGATGGCCAAGGACGGCAAGATACGTGCGCTGGCCCAGACCACCGCCAAGCGATCGCCGGCCGCGCCCGACGTGCCCACCGTGGCCGAGACTGTGCCGGGCTTCGAAGCCACCACCTGGTTCGCGATGTTCGCCCCGGCCGGCACGCCGCGCGACGTCGTGATGCGAATCAACGCCGAGATGGTCCGGGTCTTCAAGCTGCCCGAGGTCGTCGACAAGTTGAAGACCCTGGGGCTGGAGCCCTGGATCTCGACCCCTGAGGAGTTGGCCAAGTACCAAGCCAGCGAAATCGTCAAATGGGCCAAGGTCGTCAAGGACTCGGGCGCCAGGGCTGAATAGCCCCGCCGGCCCGGCCTGAGCCTAGAAGATGGTCAGGCTGACCCAATAAAAGACCGCAGCCACAAAGGCTGTGGCGGGGATCGTGAAGACCCAGGCCAGCACGATGTTGCCTGCCACGCCCCAACGCACCGCCGATGCGTTGCGCACCGAACCCACGCCGACGATCGCACCCGTGATGGTGTGCGTGGTCGACACCGGCACGCCCATCGCGGTGGCGATGAACAGCGTGATCGCACCGCCCGTCTCGGCGCAAAAACCACCCACCGGC
>CALQBT020000400.1 GCA_943328885.2 Bordetella parapertussis
CACAGCGCCACGCCGGCCCAGGTCGCACTGGCCTGGCAGATCGCCAGACCCGGGCTGACCGCGCCGATCTGCAGCGCCACCAGCACGGCACAGTGGGCCGAGCTGGCCGGCGCTGCCAGGCTGGAGCTGTCCCCGGCGACGATCGCCGCGCTGAACACGGCCAGCGCCGAGGCGTGAGCACCGTCGAGCCGGATGCCGGCTTGCCAGCCGGCCCGCCGCCGCCGGTCAGCCTGGCCGAGGCGGTGCGCTTCTGGCTCCAGCTCGGCTTCATCAGCTTCGGCGGGCCGGCCGGGCAGATCGCGCTGATGCACCAGGAGTTGGTCGAGCGCCGACGCTGGATCAGCGAGCGGCGATTCCTGCATGCGCTGAACTACTGCATGGTCTTGCCCGGCCCCGAGGCCCAGCAGCTCGCGACCTACATAGGCTGGCTGATGCACCGCAGCTGGGGCGGCATCGTCGCGGGCGCGCTGTTCGTGCTGCCCTCGCTGCTGATCCTGATCTTGCTGTCGTGGATCTACCTGCGCTTTGGCAGCCTGCCGCTGGTGGCCGGCATCTTCTACGGCATCAAGCCGGCAGTCACCGCGCTGGTGCTGCAAGCTGCGCACCGCATCGGCAGCCGGGCGCTGAAGAACCGCTGGATGTGGGGCATCGCGGCCGCGTCCTTTGTCGCGATCTTCGCGTTTCAAGCGCCGTTTCCGGCCATCGTCGCCGCCGCAGCGCTGATCGGCCACTTCGGCGCCCGCGTCGCGCCCGAGGTGTTCGCGCTCGGCGGCGGGCACGGCGCTGCCAAAACCGGATACGGGCCGGCCTTGATCGACGACCACAGCCCGACGCCGGCCCATGCCCGCTTCTCGCGCGCCCAGTTGGCACGGGTGCTGGGCATAGGGCTGGCGCTGTGGGTCACGGCGATGGGGCTGGTGAGCCAGGCCGAGGTGCTGACGGCGATGGGCTGGTTCTTCACCAAGGCCGCACTGCTGACTTTTGGCGGCGCCTATGCGGTGCTGCCCTATGTCTACCAGGGTGCGGTGGAGCAGCAGCAGTGGCTGAGCGGGGCGCAGATGATCGACGGCCTGGCGCTGGGCGAGACCACGCCCGGGCCGCTGATCATGGTGGTGGCCTTCGTCGGCTTTGTCGGCGGCTGGACACGCCAGGTGCTGGGGCCCGACGCGCTGCTGCTGGGCGGCGCGCTGGCCGCCAGCGTGGTGACCTTCTTCACCTTCTTGCCCTCGTTCGTCTTCATCCTGGCCGGCGGCCCGCTGGTCGAGGCCAGCCATGGCAAGCTCGCGTGGACCGCACCCTTGTCGGCGATCACCGCAGCAGTGGTCGGCGTGATCCTGAACCTGGCGCTGTTCTTTGCCTGGCATGTGCTGTGGCCGCAAGGCTTTGGCGGGCGCTTCGACGGGGTTTCGGCAGTGATCGCGGTGGCCGCGGCGGCCGCGCTGCTGCGCTTCAAAATCGGCGTGCTGCCGCTGTTGGCCGGCTGCGCTGTTGCGGGGCTGCTTGCGGCGCAGGTCACGAGGCTCGCGGCCGGCGGCTGAGCGGCCCAAAGATTCAGCCCGCGGTCAAGCCGGCACCCAAGCGGCCTGGACCTGCTCGGCGCGGCGGCAAGCGACCTGATGGGCTGGGTCCGACCCGCGGTTCAACGCGCGCAAAGGCGGCGGCTCGACCAGGCACTGCGCCTGCCTAATCGGGCAGCGCGGCGCATAAGCGCAACCCAGCGGTGCATCGACCGGGACGACCGCGACCACAGGACGGCGGCGAACGCCGGGTTGGGCCCGCGGCACGGCGTCCATCAGCGTCCGGGTGTAAGGATGCGCCGCCGCCTGGAACAGCGTCTCGGGGCTGCCTTGTTCGACGATCCGGCCCTGGTAGAGCACCAACACCTCGTCGCAGACCCGGTCGACCACGGCCAGGTCGTGGCTGATGAACAGGTAGCTCAGACCCAGGCTGTCCTGCAAGTCCTGCATCAGGTTGAGCACCTGGGCCTGGACCGAGACGTCGAGCGCGCTGACCGGTTCATCGGCGACGATCAGTTTGGGCGCGGTGACCAGCGCGCGGGCGATCGCGATGCGCTGGCGCTGGCCCCCCGAGAACTCATGCGGGTATTTGGCGGCGTCAGCCGATCGCAGGCCGACCGCGTCGAGCATCGCGCCGACCCGCGCCTGTTGCTCCGCTCGCGAGGCGCCCCCGGGTCTGCCGGCTCGTGCTGCCAGCGGCTCGGCAACGATGCGGCCGACGGTCAGGCGCGGGTCGAGCGAGCCGAATGGGTCCTGGAACACCATCTGGAAGTCAGCCCGCGCCTGGCGCAGCGCGGCAGGCTTGAGCGACTGCAAGTCCTGGCCGCCGAAGCGCACCGTGCCAGCGCTGGGCCGCTCGAGCGCCATCACCAGCCGCGCGAGCGTGCTCTTGCCCGATCCCGACTCACCGACCACACCCAGGCTGCGACCGGCCTGCAGCGCAAAGCTCAGGCCCTGCAGCGCAGCCACCCGCGGCGCCCTGCCGAGCAGGCGCTGGCGCGGCAGCGTGTAGTGCTTGACCAGTCGATCGACCTCGAGCAGCGCGCTCATGTCAAGCCGCCGGCCTCAGCCAGACGGATGCAACAAGCCTGATGGCCGGGCGCGAGCTCGACCGCTGGCGGCGCAGCGCTGCGGCAGGCGTCGATCGCCAGCGCGCAGCGGTCGGCAAAACCGCAGCCCGACGGCAGGTCGTTCAACTCGGGCACGCGGCCCGGGATCGTGGGCAGGCGGTGGCCGCGTCGGCCTGCAAGTGGCGCTTGGGCGCGCCAACCCAGCCGTGGCCGCGCCGCGAACAGGCCTCGGGTGTAGGGGTGGGCCAGGCGGTCGAAAACCGCGTCGGTGGGGCCGCTCTCGACCACCGTGCCGCCATACATCACCAGCATGCGCTGAACGGTCTCGGCCATCACGCCCAGGTCGTGGCTGATCAGCAGCAAGCCCATGCCATCCTCAGCCACCAGTTCGCTGATCAGGTCAAGAACGTCGCGCTGGATCGTCACGTCCAGCGCCGTGGTCGGCTCGTCTGCGATCAACAGGTCCGGACCACAAGCCAACGCAATCGCGATCACCACGCGCTGACGCTGACCGCCCGAGAGCTGGTGCGGGTAGGCATCGAGCCGAGCCGCCGCCTGCGGCAGCTGCACCCGCTGCAGCAGGCGCAGCGCCTGGGCCCGTGCCGCGCGCGCATCCAGGCCCTGGTGCAAGCGCAAGGGCTCAGCGATCTGCGCGCCGATTGGGTGCAGCGGGTTGAGCGCGGTCATCGGCTCCTGGAACACCATCGCCAGCCGGTTGCCGCGCAGACGGCACCAATCGGCCTCAGGCTGGCCCAGCAGCTCACGACCGTTCAGGCGCAGCGAACCCGTGACCTGCGCGCCCTCGGGCAGCAGACCCATCAGCGCCAACGCGGTGAGGCTCTTGCCGCAGCCCG
>CALQBT020000401.1 GCA_943328885.2 Bordetella parapertussis
CACGGAAACCTCTGGCCAACCAGCGCCAGATGCGCCGGCCAGGTCCGAGCCCTGGAGCAAAGGGGCACCCTGTCGGCAAGCATCAACTGGACAACGGACGTGGCTGGATGACGAAAGACCTCGACCTGACTTCTCTGAGGCTATTCGTGGCCATCTGCGATACCGGCAGCATCGCGCGCGTGGCTGAGCGCGAGAGACTTGTGCCCTCGGCCGTCAGCAAGCGCATGGCCAAGCTGGAGTCCGACATCGGCATGCCGCTGTTGACGCAGGTGCGTCGCGGCGTCGAACCTACCGCCGCCGGTCTGGCCTTGGCAGAGCGCGCCCGCTTGCTGTTGCGCGATGCCAATCTAATCGCCGAGGACATGCTGTCCCACTACGCCGACGCCATGGAATTGGTGCGGGTCATGAGCACCGACTCGCCGGTCGCCGGATTGCTTCTCGACGACACCAGCGATTTTCTGGGCCAGCCAGCCCACTGTGCGATCCGCCTCAAACTGCTGGTCGGGAAGGATCACACGGCCGTGTTGCAAGCCGTCAGGGCCGGTGATGTGCAATTTGGCGTGCTATGGGATGCGTTGGAGATGGTTGATTTCCAAACCTTGCCCTATCGCGGCGACCAGCTGGCCGCCGTTTGCCACCAACATCATCCTTTGGCGCAACAGCAGCAAGTCGCGCTAGACGACACCCTGGAATATCAACATATCTTCATCGGTTCGGCCAATGTTGCTGCGGCCATGCTCAGCAGAGCCAAGGTCATTGACGCCGGCAAGATATCAGTTCGCGTTGAAGTGGACAATTTCTATTCTGCTTTTCGGCTGGTCGCCGCCGATCTGGGGATTTGCGTCGCGCCACGGGAAGCGGCCACCAAGGTGGCCGATCTCTTCAATCTCGCGGTCATACCGCTGACCGACGCTTGGGCTTCGCGTCGATACGTCATCGCCTTTCGCGATGAGACCGCATTGACGCCGGCTGCCAAGCTGTTGGTCCATCACCTGGCATCGGCCGCGAAACAAGCATGACAGGCCCTGGCTTGAGCCCGCGCGGGTCATGCTGATCAGCGCCAAGCCCAGGTCGCCGCGTTGGTGTCAGAGCTCGAAGTCGTAGTCGATCGTCAGCGGCGCGTGGTCGCTGAATCGCTGATCCAGGTAGATCGATTCACGCCGGGCCAGCGACGCCAGTTCTGGTGTCGCGAGCTGGTAGTCAAGCCGCCAACCCACGTTCTTGGCCCAAGCCTGGCCGCGGTTGCTCCACCAGGTGTATTGCTCGGGTGACGGGTTGAGGCGGCGGAACACGTCGACCAGACCGGCCTCGTCGAGCAAGCGGGTCATCCAGGCGCGCTCTTCGGGCAGGAACCCAGAGTTCTTCTGGTTGCCCTTCCAGTTCTTCAGGTCGATCGCCTGGTGCGCGATGTTGATGTCGCCGACCAGGATGAACTCGCGTGCTTGCTTGAGCGCGAGCAGGTGCGGGTAGAGATGGGCCAGAAAGCGGTACTTCACGGCCTGCCGCTCTTCGCCCGACGAGCCGCTGGGGAAGTAACAGCTGATGATGCTGAGCTTGCGATCCGCCCGGTCGAAGCGCGTCTCGACATAGCGGCCTTCGGCGTCGAAGTCGGCATGGCCCAGGCCGATCACGACCTCGCTGGGCTCATGGCGGCTGTAGACGCCGACGCCCGAATAGCCTTTCTTCTGCGCGAAGTGAAAATGCCCTTGCATCCCGGCCACTTGATCGAAGCGACCGACCACGTCGTCATGCTGGGCCTTGACCTCCTGCACGCCCATACAATCCGCGCCCGCTTGTGTCGCCCATTCCACGAAACCCTTGCTGGCGGCTGAGCGGATACCGTTCAAATTGAGTGTGACCAGTCTAAAAGCCAAGAGATCTCCATGAACATGATCGCCGCCAATGCCCAACCCAGTCCACTGGCCCAGGACTTCGTCAGCTTTGCGCTTGAGGCGGGGGTATTGCGTTTCGGCGAGTTCAAGACCAAGGCCGGTCGGCTGTCGCCGTATTTCTTCAACGCCGGCCTGTTTGACGATGGTGCCAAGCTTGGGCGGCTGGCGGGATTCTATGCACGCCGGCTGCTCGACGCCGAGATCGAGTTCGACATGCTGTTCGGCCCCGCCTACAAAGGCATCCCGCTGGCCGCGGCCGTGGCGATCGAGCTGGCGCGACTGGGCCGCAATGTCCCGTTTGCCTACAACCGCAAGGAGGCCAAGGACCACGGCGAAGGCGGCACGCTGGTGGGCGCGCCGGTTCGCGGCCGGGTGCTGATCATCGACGACGTGATGTCGGCCGGTACCTCGGTGCGCGAGTCGATCGCGATGATCGCTGCGGCCGGCGCGACGCCTGCCGGCGTCTCGATCGCGCTCGACCGGCAGGAAAAAGCCAGCGAGGGCGGTGTCGACATGGCCTGGTCGGCGGTGCAATACGTGCAGGGCCAGCTTGGCTTGCCGGTCGCGGCGATCGCCACCTTGCAGGACCTGATGCAATACCTTCAGTCCAAGGCCGCCGCCGATCTGGCGCCGCATCTGCAGCGGGTGGCGGCTTACCGCGAGCGCTACGGGGTCTAAAGAGCAGCGCCGGAGGGTGGGTCCGGCGCCGGCCGGCCGCCGGCCATAACCCTCAGGCCAGCCGCAGCCTGAGTAAGTCGTTGACCTGGGCCGGGTTCGCCTTGCCCTGGGTCGCCTTCATCACTTGGCCGACCAGCGCGTTGAAAGCCTTGTCCTTGCCGGCGCGGAATTCCTCGACCGATTTCGGATTTGCCGCGACCACCGTGTCGACGATCGTCGCCAGCGCGCCGGTGTCGCTGATCTGGCGCAGTCCCATCGCGTCGATCAGGCCGTCGATTCGCGACGCGTCGGCCAGCGGGTCCGCAGCCGACCACAGCGCCTCGAAGACCTGGCGCGCCGCGTTGTGGCTGAGCGTGCCGTCGCCTATGCGGCGGATCAGCGCGGCCAGCGTGCCCGCGCCGACCGGGCTTTGGGCGATCGACTTGCCCTCGGTGTTGAGCCGGCGCGAGAACTCGCCCATCAGCCAGTTGGCGACCAGTTTCGGACTGGCGCAGCCGTCGCGTGCGGACTCGTAGAAGCGGGCGAAGGCCAGGCTTTGCGTCATCACCGCCGCATCGTCCGCCGCCAGGCCATCGCGCTGCTGGAATCTCAGCGCCATCGCTGCCGGCAGCTCGGGCAGACTGGCCCGAACCTGTTCGATCCACTCAGGCGCGATCACCAGCGGCGGCAGGTCGGGGTCGGGGAAGTAGCGGTAGTCGTGCGCGTCTTCTTTGCTGCGCATCGCCCTCGTCTCGCCGGTGTCTGGGTTGAACAACACGGTGGCCTGGCCGATCGCTAGGCCGTCTTCGATCTGGTCGATCTGCCAGTTGATCTCGAAGTCGATCGCCTGCGCCATGTTGCGGA
>CALQBT020000402.1 GCA_943328885.2 Bordetella parapertussis
TAGGACCAAGGCGAGCGTTTTTCGTTCGTCCGGACCTTATTTCAGTGTCATAGAGAAGACCCGTGAAACACATCTCCTTGCTTCGCAACCAAATCCTCAAAGCCAAGCACGCCTATTACTACAGCGGTGAACCGGTGATGAGCGATGCCGAATACGACGCGCTCGAAGACGAATTACGGCGACTGGTGCCCGACGACCCGGTGCTGGCGTTGGTGGGGTCTCCCGTGCCGCTGGACGCGATGCTGACCAAGGCGCGCCATGCGATGCCTATGGGCAGCCAGAGCAAGGTCAACTCGGAGGCCGAGTTCCGCGCCTGGTGTGGCAAGAGCAGCCACGGTGGCGATGGCGCAGTGGAGGGCTTGTCCGCCGTGTTGCAGGTCAGCCTGAAGGCCGACGGCGCCAGCGCGGCGGCCTATTACCGCGATGGACGCTTGGTGCAGGCGATCTCTCGCGGCGACGGCACGGTCGGCGAGGACATCACGGCCAACGCTTTGCGGTTCAAGGGCTTGCCGGCCTGGGTGGGCGATTCTGAAGAGGGCGCAGTCGGCTTCACGGGCGCGGTGCGCTTCGAGGTCGTCCTTACCGTGGCCGACTGGACGGCCATAGACCCGGCCCGCAGCAAGAACCCGCGCAATGCCGGCACCGGCATCATGGGCCGCAAGAACGGCCACCAGTCCGACTGTCTCACCATCTTCGCGTTCGACCTTGACGAGACGCGCGACGGGCGCACTGTGCAGTTCGCCACCGAGACCGATAAGACCGCCCGACTGGCGCAACTCGGCTTCAACCTGATCCCGCAACAGCGCTGCGTGCGGGTGGACGAGGCGGTGGCGTATTTCGAGCACATCGCGGCCACCCGCGACGCGCTGCCGCTGTGGATAGACGGCGTGGTGATCAAGCTCGACGACATCGCGCTGCAGCGTGAACTCGGCGTCACCAGCGGCCGCCCCAAGGGCCAGGTGGCCTGGAAGTTCGACTCAAGCGGTGGCGAGACCGTGCTGTTGGGCGTGGTGGTCAGTGGCGGTCACACCGGCGGGCTCTATCCCACCGCGCAACTGGCACCGGTGGAGATCGGCGGCACGACGGTTAGCAACGCATCGCTGGCCAACTACGACGAAATCGAGCGGCTGGACGTGGCCATCGGCGATTCGGTCTGGGTGGTCAAGGCCAACGACATCATCCCCAAGATCATTCGCGTCACCGACAGGCCGGCCACGCGCACGCCCATTCTGGCGCCGCTGTCCTGCCCGTTTTGCGGTGGTGACGTGGGGCGGCGGCTCGTTACCAGCGGCGACGAGGGCGTCATCATCGAATGCCGCAACCCGGCCTGCGCCAAGAAGTCCACCGGCAAGATCAGCCGCTGGATCGCCAGCCTGGACATCCTGGGCATAGGCGACGTGGTGCTCGAGGCCATGGTCGATCAACTCGACCTTGCCGACGCGGCCGACCTCTACACGCTGCGAGAGCGGCAGGCCGAGATGGCCGATCTGGTCACCCATGCCGAGCGCGACCTGCGCCTGGGCGACAAGCGCGCCGCGTCCATCCTGCAGGCGATAGACGCCACCCGCTCGCTGACGCTGAGCCGGTTTCTGGGTTCGTTGGGGCTGGACTTCTTGGGCAAGCGCAGGGTTGAGTTGATGATCAACAACGCCGGCGGTACGCTGGCCCGGTTGGACGACTGGCGCTTGGGCAAGCTGCGCGATGCCGATTTCGCCGCACAGGCCGGCGTGCCCAGCATCGGCAGCCAGATCCAGGATGGCATCGACGCGATGGCGCCCGTCATCGACAAACTGCTTGCCGCCGGCGTTGTGGTGTTGGCGGCGCACTCGCCTGAGTCCGTTGCCGACGACGGCGCGGCGCCGCGCAAGACGGTATGCATCAGCGGCAAATTGCCCAGCGGGCGCAAGAAGCACGATTACGCCGAGTCACTGCACCTGGCCGGCTATGCGCTGGTGGACGAAGTCAGTCGCGGGCTGAATTTCCTCGTGCTGGCCGATGCAGGGTCCACCAGCAGCAAGGCCGAGAAGGCCAGCAAGTTGGGTGTGGCTGTGATCTCTGAATCGCAGTTGATCGAGATGGTCGCGGCGGGTGCGTCTGTCCTGGCAGTCCAAGAACCATCAACCCCAGCATCGCCAGCGCCACCTGCAACCGAGCCGGCAGCGCGGGCCATACCCACCGCAACGCGGCCCACAAACCCAAGCCCGAAGGACAGACCCATGACCACGACGCACCACGCCCCGGCTTCCGGCAAGACCCTGTGTATCAGCGGCAAGTTGCCCAGCGGCAAGAAGAAGGCCGATTACGAAGCGCCGCTGCGAGCCGTTGGCATCGAACTCGTCGATGACGTGATCAAGGGCCTGAGCTACCTCGTGCTCGCCGATCCGGCATCGACCAGCAGCAAGGCCGACAAGGCCAGGAAGCTGGGGGTTGAGGTGATCTCGGAGGAACAACTGCAGGCCCGGATCTCACAGAGTACCCAAGTGACCCAGATAGGTGTGGAGACATCTTTCGTTGCCCTTAAAGTCATCAGGAGCGATGCAGTTAAGCAGCAGGTTGAACAAGCCGTTGCGCTCAGAAGCAAGCTGATCGCTGTCTTGAGCGCCGCCTTCAGCCCCGTGGTTGCGCCCGTAAAACGCAAGGCCAAGATGGTGCCGAAGGAAAGTGACTTGTTGCAGCTGCTCGAGTTGAGCGCCGAAGGATGGCGGCCAATCGTGGAAACGATCTCGGTTAAAGAGGTGGACAGGACGCTAAGTATGCTGGCCGGCCCTCTCTTCACCTCGGCAGAGTACCCGATTCCGACTCGCCGGAATTTCATGCTCATGCCATTGGTCCAACTGGACCTGCGCCAGTTTGCCTATTTGGGAGAGCCCGACCTTGGGGACGGCCTCTTCCAGTTGTGGTGTGACCCGAACTTTCGTGCCGATTATCGTGCGTTTATCCGCGTCATTCCACGGACTGCAGTTCAGATTGAAAATATAACGTATTTTGACTTCATTAAACCTGCGTTTGACGTGACACCAATTAACTGGGATCTTGAGTACGACCCAAATGCCAAGTCAGTGAAGGTGATCAGTGGCTTTGAAAGTCTTGGAGTGCAGTGTCAGGCCAGGTACCTTGAAATCTACGCCGAAAACTTGGACGAGGCGATATATGCAGAAATTTCAGACGATTTGAAGAAGTACAAAGAGATCACTGAATTCGCGAGTCGCGACGTCCAACTGCTTGGAAGCTTCTATCCGATTCAATACACTGCAACGGAAATTTCAAGTCCCTGTCTCATGAGCTTTGCTAACTGGGGTTCTTCCGGAAATTCCCAAGTTTTTTATTCTATTAAGGCTGGCGGCATTTTGGATTTTAGATTTGAAGAGTCGCTTCGATAGCGAAAAATTAAAGTGCCTTGCTGACGAAGGCA
>CALQBT020000403.1 GCA_943328885.2 Bordetella parapertussis
AGGTGTGGATGCTGGCGGGATGCCATTGCCTGGGCGCGGTCACCTCGAGAAAGTCTGAGCCCTCGTTCACCGCTGCACCGAGCTTGCGCAGTTCGGCGGCCATCGCTGCAAGGCGGTCGGTTTCCTTGACCCGCCAGCTCGCGATGTTGCGCAGCCTGGTCGTGCCCTGGGCGTACAGCGCCATCACCGCCAGCGTCATCGCCGCATCGGGGATGTGGTTGCAGTCCAGGTCGATCGAACGCAGCGGCCAGGCGCCGCGCCGCACGGTCAGTTTGCCCGGCTCGCCTGTGATCTGCGCGCCCATCGCACGTGCGGCCTCGACGAAGCGGATGTCGCCCTGGATCGAATCCAGCCCCAGGCCCTCGATCACCAGCGGGGCGTCGGTTGCAGCGATCGCGCCGAGCGCGATGAAATACGAGGCCGACGAGGCGTCGGCTTCGACATGGATCTCGCCCGGCGAGCGGTAGGCGCTGCGCTGGGGGATCGTGAAGCGCTGGTAGCCCTGGCGCGCGACGACGATGCCGAACCGCGCCAGCAGTTTGAGCGTGATGTCGACGTAGGGCTTGCTGATCAGCTCGCCGTCGACTGCGATCACCAGCGCTGCGCTGGCGCTGGCCAGGGGCAGGGCCAGCAGCAGCGCGGTCAAGAACTGGCTCGAGACATCGCCTCTGACCCGGATCTCGGTCTGGGTTTGCAGGGTACCGCCCGCCGTGCCACTCAGCAGCAGCGGCGGGTAGCCGTCGGTGCCGAGGTATTCGATGCGGCAACCCAGGCCGCGCAGCGCGTCGACCAGGTCGGCGATCGGCCGCTCATGCATGCGCGGCACGCCGCTGAGCTCGAAGCGGCCGCCCTGCAGCGCCGCCAGCACTGCCAGCGCAGCGGCCAAAGGCCGCATCGCGGTGCCGGCATTGCCCAGGAACAGCGCCGCCTCGTGCACCGGCAACTGCCCGCCCATACCGGTGACCGCCAGTGCGCCGTCTTCCTGGGTTTGCAGCACGCAGCCCAGCAGGCGCAGCGCGTCCAGCATCACCCGGGTGTCGTCACTGTCGAGCAGGTCTCGTACCCGCGTGGTCCCAGCGCTCAAACCAGCCAACAGCAGCACGCGGTTGGAGATGCTCTTGGAGCCTGGCAGCCGCACGTTGCCGGCCGCGCCGCACAGCGGTGGCAAATCCAGAAAAGAAGTCTTGTACATGGTCTTTCGATGGAAAGCTGCGCCGGCCCGGACCGGCGGCTGAGGATCAGCGCGCTGCGCCGCCGATCTGCCAAGCGCTGCGGCCGCTGGAGGCGCTTTGAATCAGCTCTTCGAGAGCTTGCGCATGACCGTCCCGCATCGCCTGTTCGAGCGCGTCGAGCGCCAAGCGCAGGTGCTGGCTTTGCTCGAGCACTTGTTCTCGGTTGGCCAGCAGGATGTCGCGCCAGACGGCCGGATCGCTGGCGGCGATGCGCGTGAAGTCACGGAAACCTGGCCCAGCCAGCGACAGGTGCTCGCGGCCATCGGCTTGGTTGGCGACGGCCGAGAAGCAGGCAAACGCCAGCAAGTGGGGCATGTGGCTGACGGCGGCCAACGCGGCGTCGTGGCGCTCAGGGCTCATTTGTCTGACCCGGGCGCCGATCGCAGTCCAGGCGGTGCTTGCTTTTTGCAGCAGATCGCTGCGGGTCTGCGTCAGCGGCGTGAGGATCACCTGGCGGTCTTGGTACAAGCGTGCGTCGGCATGGCTGATGCCGGCTTGCTCGCTGCCGGCGATCGGATGCGCCGGCACGAACTGATCGATCTGCTCGCCCAGCGCACGGCGCGCGCTGGCAACCACATCGCACTTGGTCGAACCCACGTCCATCAGCAGGGCTTCGCGCGGCAGGCCATCCCGTATCGCTGCCAGGCAAGCCTCGGTGGCAGACACCGGCACGGCGACCAGCACCAAGTCAGCCTCTGAGACTGCCGCCAGCGCGGTGTCGACACTGCGGTCGACTGCGCCCAGGCGCTGCGCCAGGGCGCTGCTGTCCGGTGACTTGCTGTAGCCCACCACCTGCCCGACCAGTCCGGCGCGTTTGAGCGCCAGCGCGAACGAGCCGCCCATCAGCCCGCAACCGATGAGGGCGAGTTGCTTGAACATCGGCTGGCCGGGCGCGAGCGCGGTCAATGCGCGTCTACGGGATAGGTGCCCAGCACCTTGAAGAAGGCGCAGGCCTCGCGCAAGGCCCGCAGCGCAGTGCCGACCCGTGGCTCTTCCGGGTGACCTTCGATGTCGATGTAGAAGTAGTACTCCCACTGGCCGGATCGGGCCGGGCGTGATTCGAAACGGGTCATCGACACGCCGTGCTCCTTGAGCGGGATCAGCAGGTCGTGTACTGCGCCGGGCTTGTTGTGCACGCTCACGACCAGGCTGGTGCAGTCATGGCCCGAGGGTCGAGGCGCCGGATGACGATCGGGATGGGTGACGACCGCAAATCGGGTACGGTTGTGGGCATCGTCCTGGACCGCTGGCGCGACCACGTGCAAGCCGAATTCACTGGCAGCACGGCTGCTTGCGATCGCCGCGAGCTGCGGGTCCAACGAAGCCAAGCGCGCGCCCTCGGCGTTGCTCGAGACCGGACGTCGCTCGACGTCGGGCAGGTGGTGGCTGAGCCAGCCATGGCACTGCGCCAGCGCCTGCGGATGCGCGCAGACCGCGCTGATGCCCGTCATCAGGTTGTCTCGGCGCAGCAAATTGTGGCGAACGATCAGGCTGGTCTCGCCGATGATGAACAGCGGGGTGCTCAGGAACAGGTCTAGCGAGCGCGCCACAACCCCTACGGTCGAGTTTTCAACCGGCACGACGCCAAAGTCTGCCGCACCGGCGGCGGTGGCGCGAAACACTTCGTCGAAGCTGGGGCAGGGAACCCGAACGATCGAACTGCCAAAAAATCCCAGCGCCGCTTCCTCGCTGAAGGTGCCTGCTGGCCCCAGGAAAGCGACTCTCGTCGGGGTTTCCAACGCCCGGCAGGCCGACATGATTTCGCGCCAGATCGGCGCCACGTTCTCGCTCTTGAGTGGACCAGGGTTGACCGCTTTCAGCCCGTCTATCACCTGGGCCTCGCGCTCAGGCCGGAACACCACCGAGCCTTCGTGCTTCTTGATCTCTCCGACTTCCAGCGCCAGGCCGGCTCGGCGGTTCAGCAAAGCCAGCAACTCGCGGTCGACGTTGTCGATGCGCTCTCTCAGCGCCAGCAGCGCAGGTTGGGTGGCGGTGTCGGCGGGTTTTTTTGGGAGCTCAGCCATGATTTGGGTGCAGTCTTTCAAGTCATCAGCGGGCGAACGCGATCGGGATCACGTCGGGATCAGCGCTTGTCAGGTGGGCGTTGGACCGGGCACAGCGTGCTGTCCTGCGCCCCTCAGGCTCATTTTTTGGCGCTCGAGGCAGCCGATTTTG
>CALQBT020000404.1 GCA_943328885.2 Bordetella parapertussis
GGATCGTCAGCGAGTTCTATGAAATTCATGACAGCCTGGCCCGGTTAGGAGAGTGAAATGAAAAGCAGCCAGCGGTCTGACCGCGACAGCCTACACCGGTTGGTTGACAGGATCATGAACGCAGATCAGCAAGCACCGAATTCAAGTCTCCGATCTGCCAGCGCCAGCGGCCACCGCGCGCATCACCCGCTGCGGGAACGGGATCTCCACACCGGCTTGGTCGATCGTCCGCAGCACCGCCAGGTTGACATCACTGCGCACATTGCCCTGGCCGTTCTCGATGTCGGCGATCCAGAACACCAGAGTCAGCTCGAGGCCATCGGCGGCAAAATTAGACAGCTGCACCGCTGGCGCTGGCAGGGCCAGCACGCGCGGCACCGCGTGCATGGCCTCGACCAACTGCGGGATCAGGCCTTGCAGATCGGTGCCGTAGGCCACTTGCACCACCGTCGTCAACGCCACTTGAGGGTCGGCGAACGAGCAGCTCTCGACCCGCTGGGTGATCATCATCTCGTTGGGCACGATGGACTCGCGTCCATTGTTGGCGCGGAGCACGGTGTAGCGAGCACTGATGTCGGTGATGTAACCCTCGAAGCTGTCGACCTTGACCACATCGCCGATGCGCAGCGAGCCCTCGGCCAGGATCACAAAGCCCGACACATAGTTGGCCGCCAGCTTCTGCAGCCCCAGGCCTATGCCCACGCCCACCGCGCCGCCCAGCACGCCGAGCGCACCCAGCGGAATACCAGCCGCCGACATCGCCACCAACAAGCCCACCAGCAGCAACGCGGCGCGGCTGGCGTTGGCGGCGATCTTGCGCAGGCTCAGGTTCACGCCCGTGGCACGCAGCAAGCGCGCCTCGATGCTGGAGGCCAGCCACAACATCGCCAACATCACCACCACCGCGCTGATCGCGCCCTCGACCAGGTTGCGCAGTGACACCGGGCTGCCGCCTATCGCCCAGCGCAGCGCGTCCATCTCGCCCAGCACCACGGGCAGCAAGCCGGTGATCCACAGCACGGTGAGCCCCCACACGATCCAGCTCAAGGTGCGCTCGAGTGCATGCACCAGCGCCGAGTCTGGAAACGCCAGGTGCAGAACCCTCACCGAGACCCGGATGATCGCCAGACTGGCCAGCACCGGCACCGCCAGCTGAAACACCGGCCCATGGCCTCGCATCAACCACCGCGCCAGCAAGGCCAGCGCCAGCGACAGCAAAGGAAACAGCAAACCGTCAAAGCCCCGGGCGCCGAACCAGATGCCGGCCTCGATGCCTCGTGGTCGCCCTCTGGCTGCCACGACCCAGGCCAGCCCCAGACAAAAGGCGAGCAAAGCCAGCTCTAGCAGTGCGGCGGGCCGGGCCAGTGCCGCCAGCCAGTCAAGCGTCGAATCAAGGCCTCTGATCATCGGCGGATTGTCTGCGCACTCGCCGGGCCGCGCTGCCGATCGATGTCAAGCGCCCGGCGCGCGAGACGCGCTAAACATCTGCCAACACCCGGAGGTGGGTCACAACGCTGCGCGCGAGCGCGCTCAAGGCATAACCGCCCTCGAGGCAAGAGACGATGCGCCCGCCAGCGTGGCGCTCGGCCAGGTCCTTGATCTGGCGCGTGATCCAGCCGTAGTCAGCCTCGACCAAGCCGAGTTGACCCAGATCGTCCTCGCGATGGGCGTCGAAACCGGCGCTGATGAACACCATCTCGGGTCGGAAAGCCTCGAGCCGGGGCAGCCACATCGCGCCGATCATCTCGCGCACCGCCTGGCCTCTGGTGTAGGGCGGAACCGGGACGTTGACCATGTTGGTGCCCATCGGCACCGCGCCGCTGTTGGGGTAGAGCGGATGCTGGAAAATGCTGCACATCAACACCCGCTCGTCGCCGGCAATGATGTCTTCGGTGCCGTTGCCGTGGTGGACGTCGAAATCGACGATCGCCACCCGCTGCAGGCCCAGCACATCGAGCGCATGGCGGGCAGCCACCGTCACGTTGTTGAAGAAGCAAAACCCCATGGTCTGGCTGCGCGTGGCATGGTGGCCCGGCGGGCGCACTGCGCAAAAAGCGTTGCTCACCTCGCCTCGGACGACCGCCTCGGTCGCCGCCACCGCGGCACCGGCTGCGCGCAAGGCAGCGCGCCAGGTGCCGGGCGTTGCCACCGTGTCGGGATCCAGGCGTCGCGTCTCACCGCTGGCTTGCACCTGCAGGAGCAAATCACGCAGCTGCGAGACATAGTTCGAACTGTGCGCGCGCCCGAGTTGCTCGAGCGTGGCAAGCGGCGCTTCCCGCTGGTCGAGCAACAAGCCCAGGCCTGAGCTCAGCAGCTGATCGGCGATCGCATCGAGCCGTTGCGGGCACTCAGGGTGACCTGGGCCCATGTCGTGCAAACGGCACTCGGCGTGGCTGTAAAAAGCGGTAGACATGCTGGATCTCGACTGGTTTTGAGCTATGGTCCGGCCATGGATGATGCCCAGTTGGCGCGGCTGCTGTCCCGGCTGACCAACCAGATTAGCACGATCATTGTCGGCAAACAGCCGCAGATCGAGGACTGCATCGCCTGCCTGCTGGCCGGCGGCCACCTGCTGATCGAGGACGTACCGGGCGTGGGCAAGACCACGCTGGCCCATGCGCTGGCGGTCTCGCTGGGGCTGAACTTCTCGCGCGTGCAGTTCACCGCCGACCTGATGCCGTCCGACCTGATCGGCGTCACGGTGTTCGAGCGCAGCAAGGAGGCTTTCGCCTTCCACCCCGGCCCGGTCTTCACCCAGGTGCTGCTGGCCGACGAAATCAACCGCGCCGGCCCCAAGACCCAGAGCGCGCTGCTCGAAGCGATGGAGGAGCAGCAGGTCACGGTCGACAACGAGACGCGCCCGCTGCCCAGGCCTTTCTTCGTCATCGCGACCCAGAATCCCAGCGACCAACTGGGCACTTACCCATTGCCCGAGAGCCAGCTCGACCGCTTCTTGATGTGCATCACGCTGGGTTACCCCGACCGCGCCAGCGAGCGCGCCTTGCTCTCTGGCGAGGATCGCCGCGAGTTGGTCGGCCGCCTGGGTGCGGTGATGAGCCCGGCCGAGTTGGTGCTGGCGCAGGCCGAGGTGTTCAAGGTTCATGCTTCGGCCGCGCTGCTCGACTACCTGCAAGCACTGCTGGCCGCCAGCCGCTCGGGCCAGTGGTTTGTCGACGGCCTGAGCCCACGCGCAGGCCTGGCCGTCTTGCGCGCGGCACGCGCCCACGCTCTGCTCGGCCAGCGCGATTACGTCGCACCAGACGACATTCAGGCCATCCTGCCGCAGACCGCCGCCCACCGCTTGGTGCCGGTGGCGGGCGCCGGGTGCGGCCGCGTCGAGCAGGTGCGAGCGATGGTCGAGGCCTTGGGCCTGCCCTGACCCCATGAACCGGCCGCTGTGGCGATGA
>CALQBT020000405.1 GCA_943328885.2 Bordetella parapertussis
CCAAGCTGAACTCGTCCGTTCCACCATCTACTTGTCACCCGATCTGCACCAGGCTTTGCGCCTGAAGTCCGCACAAAGCCGGCGCAGCATGTCAGACATCGTCAACGAGGCTCTGCGCCAGTCCCTTCGGGAAGACCAGGAGGACTTGGCTGAGGCCAGCAGCCGCGTGCGCGAGTCCGCCATGGGCTACGAAGACTTTCTCGCCAAGCTGAAGGCTGATGGCACGATATGAATTACGGGTCAAGCCTTCGGTGGCGAGAGACCTGCGCGGGGTTCCCAAAGAGGACGTCAAGCGCTTGCTCCAGCGCATGGAGGCGCTGCGCGATGACCCGCGCGGCGGCGAGAAGCTGAGCGGGCGGGAACTCTATCGCGCTCGCCAAGGCGACTATCGCATCGTCTACTCGGTCGACGACGAAACCGTCATCGTCGAGGTGATCCGTGTGGGCCATCGCCGCGAGGTGTACCGGACGCTCTAGTGCGAATGCCGGGCGCGGATGGGCCGGCACCGGGCAGGGCTGGCTTGGATCGACCGGAAGCATCGATCGCTGCTCCAATGGCAAGAAGAGGGCAAGAAGGGCCCGTCAGCGCGCCGAGGCCGCGGCGGCCGGCACCTCAGGCTCCATGCCGATCGTCAGCACCGACCCGCCGTCGGCCCATTCGCCGTAGATCCAGTCGCCGCCGCTGTGCACCAGGCCTTCGGGCACCGGCGGTGGCACGACGACGGCCACCGCCTTGAGCGCCTGCGCCATGAAGTCAATCCAGATCGGCAGCGCCAGGCCGCCGCCCGACTCGCGCAGGCCCAGGCTGCGCGGCTGGTCATGGCCCATCCACGCCACCGCCACCAGACCGGGCTGGAAGCCGGCGAACCAGGCGTCGACCGCGTCGTTGGTGGTACCGGTCTTGCCGTAGAGATCGCTGCGCTGGAGTTGCTGCTGCGCCCGCGCGGCGGTACCGATCCGCGTCACGTCGTTGAGCAAGCTGTTGGTGACGAAGACATTGCGTGCGGGCAGCGCGCGATTGCCCTCGTCCTGCGGCGGCGCCGCCGGCGCCTCGAACAGCAGCTTGCCCGCGGCGTCGGTGATGCGCTCGATCACCACCGGCGTCACCGCCCAGCCGCCGTTGGCCAGCACCGCGTAGGCCTGGGCCAGCCGCATCGGCGTGGTGCTGCCCGCGCCCAGCGCCAGCGTCAGGTTGTCGGGTTGCTTGTCGGGCTCGAAACCAAAACGCGCCAACCAGTCGCGCGCGGCCGGGATGCCGATCTGGCGCAGCACCCGGACGCTGACCAGATTTCGAGACCGGGCCAGCGCCTGGCGCAGCGTGATAGGGCCGTCGAACTGGCCGTCGGCGTTCTGCGGCTCCCAGCCGTCGGCGGTCGCGAGCGCGGCGTCGTTGACGACCGTCGCCGGCATCACGCCGGCCTCCAGCGCTGCTGAATACAAAAAAGGCTTGATGCTCGATCCGGGCTGGCGCCAGGCCTGGGTGACAGGGTTGAAAGGCTGGCGCGCGAAGTCGAACCCGCCCACCAGTGCCCGCACCCGGCCGCTGACCGGATCGAGCGCGACGAAGGCCGATTGCACCTCGGGCCACTGCGTCACCGCCCAAGCGCCAGCCTCGCCGCCCGGCTTGGTCGGCTGCCAGACCCGCAGGATGTCGCCGCGCTCGACCGCCAGCTCGGCCGGCGCCTTGGGCACCAGCCCGGGCTGGGCCACCCGCAAGCCCTCGCCGGTGATGCGCAGCGCTTCGCCCGAGGCCAGCTGCAGCCGCAGCTCACGCGGGCTGGCGGACAGCACGATCGCCACGCGCAGCTGCTCGTCGTCGAGGTGGTCCTTGAGCGCCTGCGCGGCGGCGCGCTCGACATCGGGCGAGCCATCGGGCGGCAGGTCTTCATGGTCTTCGGGGCCGCGCCAGGGCTGGCGCGCATCGAACCCCAGCACACTGTGGCGCAGCGCGGCCCAGGCCGCGATCTGGTCGGCCGCGCGCAGCGAGGTCACGACCTTGATGCCCTGCGAATAGGCCTCGGTGCCGAAGCGCTCAACCACCGCCCGGCGCGCCATCTCGGCCACATGCTCGGCGTGCAGCGGCACCTGCAGCACGCTGCGGATCACCAGCTTCTCGGCACCCGCAGCCAGTCGCTGCGCCTCGTTGATGACACCGGCCGTCAGCATGCGCCGCAACACCAGCTGCTGACGCCGGGTCGCGCGCGTCAGGTTGGTCACCGGGTTGGCATAGGCCGGGTTCTGCGGCAGTCCGGCCAGCATCGCGCACTCGGCGATCGACAGCGCTGCCAGCGGTTTGCCGAAATAGGCTTCGGCCGCGGCGGCAAAGCCGTAAGCGCGCTGACCGAGGTAGATCTGGTTCATGTAGAGCTCGAGGATCTGGTCCTTGCTGAGCTGGCGCTCGATCTTCAGCGCGAGCAGCGCCTCCTTGAGCTTGCGCTCGGGCGTGAGCCGCGACGACAGGAAAAAAGTCCGCGCGACCTGCTGGGTGATCGTCGACGCGCCCTGACGCATGCCGCCGGTGAGCACGGCCACCAATGCCCGCAGCACGCCTTTGGGGTCGATGCCGCCGTGCTCGCGAAAGCGCTTGTCCTCGACCGCCAACACCGCTTGCTGCAGCAGCGGCGGGATCTGCGCGATCGGCACGAACTGCCGCCGCTCGGCACCGAACTGCGCGATCTCGACGCCGTCGGCGGTGTAGACCTGCAGTGGTTGGCGCGGCTGGTAGGTGGTGACGCGGTCGAGCGGCGGCAGTTGCGGCGCATACCAGGCCACCGCGCCGGCCAGCACCGCGATGGCCAGCAGCAGCGCAGCGAGCAAGGCCCACAGCGCCAGCTGCCAGGGGCGTGGCGGGCGGCGAAAGAGGGTGGCGACAGGGCCGCTGAGATTCGACATGGAGACTTGAGGACTTGGTTGCGCAGGCTGCGACGAGCCCGCTGGCGGGCGCGATTATCGGCAGCGGCCCGGCGCGCTTGGAGCCCCGCGAGTACCCGCACGGCAGAATCCCACACCATGTCCGACGCGCCGCGCGAACCCAGTCCTGCACCAAGGGCCAAGACCGGCGAGAAATCCGGCCCGCAGCGGGCCATGGAAAAGCTCGGGCTGCGCCGCGACATCGACCTGGCGCTGCACCTGCCGCTGCGCTACGAGGACGAGACGCGCGTCACCGCGATCGCCGATGCGCCCGACGGCGAGCCGGTGCAGGTCGAGGGCATCGTCCGCGAATGCCGCATCGAGCTGCGCAGCCGCCGCCAGCTGCTGGTGCGCATCGAGGACGACAGCGACGACTTGCTGCTGCGATTTCTGAACTTCTACCCCAGCCACCAGAAGACATTGGCCGTGGGCGCGCGGGTGCGGGTTCGCGGCGAGGCCCACGCCGGCTTCTTCGGCCGCGAGATGGTCCA
>CALQBT020000406.1 GCA_943328885.2 Bordetella parapertussis
CAGGCCCTCGACCGTGCGCTGCGGCGAGCTCATCGGGTGCGAGACTTCGGGCCCGACCGGGCAGATCGACACGACCCCGGCGAGCGGCTCGCGGATGATGCCCGAGAAGAACGACGAGGCCGCGCCATTGGGCTTGCCTGGGCGCACGGTGACGGTCATCAGCCGCGCGCTGCGGCCATCGATATAGCCCTTGCGGGTGTAGTCGGCGATCAGGTGCTCGCAGACATGCTTGTGCATGCCGTAACTGGTCTGCGGCGTGGGCAAGGTGGTGTCGGTGACGATCGCCGGCATCGGCACCGCGGCGTCGGGGCCGTACACCGCGACCGAGCTGGAAAACACCAGCTTGGCCGGCGTGGCGCCGGCGTTGACCCGGTGGCGCAGCGCGTCGAGCAGGGCTCGGGTGCTGTCGAGGTTGCTGCGCAGGCCGAGGTCGAAATCGTCCTCGCATTCGCCCGAGACTGCCGAAGCGAGATGGAACACACCATCGAATGCCTCGTCGCGCAGCGCTTCGCAGTGCGTCAGCAAGGGGCCGACGCGGGCTTCGATGCGGGGGTCGGCCAGCAACTCAGCCCGCGCGGGGGCTTGGTCGGCGAGCACGATTTGCGCGATCTTGCGGCCGTCCAGCGTGCCGCGTTGCAGCAGGGTGCGCGCCAGGCGCGAACCGACGAATCCGGCGCCGCCGGTGATCAGGATTTTCATGGTGGGTTGGGTGGGTTGGTGGTGGAAGAATTCAGCGCGCGGCCGGGCCACGGGGTTTCAGGTGTGACGCGGGCAGGGCCAGCGAGGGCAGTTCACGGCGCGAGTTGAGCACGGCCTCGATGTCTTCGCCGGCGGCGTCGATCAGCACCAGGATGGCTTTCTCAGCGCTGGCGGGTGCGCGCGCGATCACCGCGTCGAGCACCGCGCGGTGCAGCGGCAGCGCCAGCGCCGAGGCGTCGGGGCGCGAGGTCGAGAGCTCGAAAGCGGTGCGTAGCAGCGCGCCCAGCGCTTTGCTCATCTGGATCACCATGCGGTTGTGGCAGGCGCGCAGCAGTCCTTGGTGGAATCGCAAGTCGTGGCTGACGTAATCGCCGCCGAGCTCGATCGCAGACTTCATGCCGGCATAAGCCGCTTCGATGTCGAGCAGGTCGGCGTCGGTCGCGCGCTCGGCGGCCAGGCGAACCGCCGCAGGCTCGACCACCCGGCGCAACTCCTGCAGGTCGCGCAGGAACTCGCGCGTGAAGCCTGTCCTGGACTGCCAGGCCACCACATCGGGGTCGAACCAGTTCCAGCACGCCTCGGCCATCACCCTGGTGCCGAGCTTGGGGCCGGTGACCAGCAAGCCCTTGGCCACCAGCGATTTGACGGCCTCGCGCACCACCGTGCGCGACACGCCCAGCGACTCGCCGAGCAAGGGCTCTGGCGGCAGCGCCGTGGCCACTGGGTAGCGGCCGCTGACGATGTCCTCACCGAGCCGGTCCAGGGTGTTGCGGTGCACGTTCTTGATCATCCAGCGTGTCTGTGCAATCGGCTCAGGCTTGGGCGTTCAAGCCCTGACAAACAGCGTCACGAGCGGCTCGTCCCCGACCTGGCGGCTCCAGTGGCCGTGCACCTGGGGGTCGAACACGCTGCCCGCGGGCAAGCTGTCGGCCGAGAAAAAATGCTGGCCCGCGCCGAAGACCCGCGAACTGCCGTCCTGCAGCGAGATTTCCATCTTGCCGCTCAGGATGAAGACCCACTGCGGGTCGCCGGTGCAGTGGAACTCGCTGCGAAAACCGACTGGGCTGTGGCGCAGCTGCATCCCGGTGCTTGGCATGGGTGGCGACAGCATCGCCTGCGGCTTGCCCTCGGTCAACGCGATCGCTTGCTCGCGAAAACGTGCTCGGCCGTCGTCGTCGGTGAACAAGATGACCTGGATGAAGTGGGCGGGCATGGCAGCTTCCTGGGCTTGGGATCTGAGTTGGGACAGCGCGTCGGCGCTGATGCTCGCGGCCGGGCGCGAGATGTCGAAGCAAAGCGCGTCTTCGTCGGCTGCGGGTGGCTCCAGCGTGGCGAGCTGGCTGTCGAGCAGCGAGCTCGGCATGTAGTGGCCTTTGCGCGCCTGCAGCCGCTCGCGCAACAACCCGGGCTGGCCGTGCAGGTGCACCCAGCGCAGGCCGGGGCATGCCGAGCGCAGCAGGTCGCGGTAGCTGCGCTTGAGCGCTGAGCACGACAACACCAGGCCGCGTCCGGCGGCATGGGCCTGGCTCAATTGGTCGGCAATCGCGGCGAGCCAGCCGGCGCGGTCGGCATCGGTCAGGGCGATGCCGGCGGCCATCAGCGCGACGTTTTGTGGCGGGTGCAGCGTGTCGCCCTCGATGAAGTCCAGCCCTAGCGCCTGCGCAATCTGTGCGCCAACGGTGCTCTTGCCGCAGCCGCTGACGCCCATCACCACGACCCGGGGTGCCGCGGTCGAAGCCGGAACCGGAGCGTCGCCCCGGTCGCGCGATGTGGTTTGCGCCATGATCTTGCGGGGCTTGGCTAGAGCGAGGCGGTGACACCGCCATCGACGTACAGGATGTGGCCGTTGACGAAGCGCCCGGCATCGCTGGCCAGGAACACCGCGGCTGGCGCCAGGTCCTCGACGTCGCCCCAGCGCCGGCTGGGTGTGCGGTTGATCAGCCAGGCCGAGAAGACCGGGTCGTCGACCAGGGGTTGCGTGAGCTCGGTCTTGAAGTAGCCCGGACCGATGCCGTTGACGGTGATGCCATGCGGGCCCAGGTCGATCGCCATGGCCTTGGTCAGCATCTTCACCGCGCCCTTGCTGGCGGTGTACGCGGCGGTGCCCGGGCGGCCGAGCTCACTCATCACCGAGCAGATGTTGATGATGCGCCCGCGACCGCGCGGCACCATGCGCTTGGCCACCGCCTGGCCGACGAAGAACAGGCTGTCGACGTTGGTGCTGATCACCGCCTGCCAGTCAGCTGCCGGCAGTTCGTGGAATGCGCCCCGGCGGGTGATGCCAGCGTTGTTGACCAGGATGTCGATGGCGCCGATCTCGGCCTCGATGCGAGCCACCGCGGCCTCGGCGGCGGTGGCGTCGGTGACGTCAAACGGGCAGGCGTGCACGGTCAGTCCCAGGCTGCTGAGCGAGGCCGCGGCTTGCGCCAGCTTGGACTGGTCGCGGCCGTTGAGCAGCAGCGCGGCGCCGGCCTGGCCCAGCCCGCGCGCCAGCGCGAAGCCTATGCCCGAGGACGAACCGGTGACCAGGGCCAGCCGACCGTCGAGGCGAAACGTGTTGGGTGTGATCATGTCTGGGGTGACAAGGCCATCGTTTTCAGGGTTTTGCCCCAGGCCATGGGCTCCCTGGCGGTCAATCGTCATACCATAATATGCCTGAGATCCGATCCTCAGCCCACCCGGGAAAGCCAGCACAC
>CALQBT020000407.1 GCA_943328885.2 Bordetella parapertussis
CACTTCGAACCCTACGAATACAACTACCGGGTACGCTTCCGGGTCGACGGCGAACTGCGCGAGATCACGCAGCCGCCGATCGCCATCAAGGAAAAACTGGCCTCGCGCATCAAGGTCATCAGCCGGCTCGACATCTCGGAGAAGCGCGTGCCGCAGGACGGCCGCATGAAGATGAAGTTCGGCACCAAGGCGATCGACTTCCGGGTCTCCACACTGCCCACGCTGTTCGGCGAGAAGATCGTGATCCGCATCCTCGATCCGTCCTCGGCCAAGGTCGGCATCGAGGCGCTGGGCTACGAGCAGATCGAGAAGGATCGCCTGATGGCCGCCATCGCACGGCCCTACGGCATGATCCTGGTCACCGGCCCGACGGGTTCGGGCAAGACGGTGTCGCTCTACAGTTGCCTGAACATCCTGAACCAGCCGGGCGTGAACATCTCCACGGTGGAAGACCCGGCCGAAATCAACCTGCCCGGGGTGAACCAGGTCAACGTCAACGAGCGCGCCGGCATGACCTTCTCGATCGCGCTCAAGTCATTCCTGCGCCAGGACCCGGACATCATCATGGTCGGCGAGATCCGCGACCTGGAAACCGCCGACGTCGCGATCAAGGCCGCCCAGACCGGCCACATGGTGATGAGCACGCTGCACACCAACGACGCGCCGACCACGCTGACGAGATTGCTCAACATGGGCGTGGCGCCGTTCAACATCGCCTCCAGTGTGATCCTGATCACCGCCCAACGCCTGGCACGGCGCCTGTGCGAGACCTGCAAGACACCAGCCGACTATCCGCGCGAGGCCATGCTGCGCGCAGGCTACCTGGCACAAGACCTGGACGGCGCCTGGAAACCATTTCGCGCCGTCGGCTGCTCGGCCTGCAACAGCGGGTACAAGGGTCGGGTCGGCCTGTACCAGGTGATGCCGGTCACTGAGGCCTTGCAGCGCATCATCCTGGCCGAAGGCACGGCGATGGACATTGCAGACCAGGCACGCGCCGACGGTGTGCGCGATTTGCGTCAATCGGGCCTGATCAAGGTCCGCGCCGGCGTCACCTCGCTCGAAGAGGTGATCGCCGTTACCAACCAGTGAAACACTCATCGAACCCGCTGCGCGGCACCCGGCCGCACCAGCCACGGAGTCAACATGGCGACCGCAACAGCCCCGAGAAACGTCAAGGAACTGGTCTTCGAATGGGAAGGCCGCGACAAAAACGGCAAGATCCTGCGCGGCGAAATTCGCGCCGGTGGGCAGGCCGCGGTCAGCGCGACCCTGCGTCGCCAGGGCATCCTGCTGACCAAGATAAGGAAGCGCCGTCGCAGCGGCGGCAGCGCGGTCAAGCCACGCGACATCGCGCTGTTCACACGCCAGCTTGCAACGATGATGAAGGCCGGCGTGCCGCTGCTGCAGTCGTTCGACATCGTCGGGCGCGGCGCCACCAACCCTCGCCTGACCAAACTGCTGGGTGACATCCGGGCTGATGTTGAAACCGGCACCAGCCTGTCGGCGGCCTTCCGCAAGCACCCGATGCAGTTTGACGCGCTGTACTGCAACCTGGTCGAAGCCGGCGAGACCGGCGGCATCCTGGAGGCGCTGCTCGAGCGCCTGGCGATCTACCAGGAGAAGACGCTCGCGCTCAAAAGCAAGATCAAGGCCGCGCTGATGTACCCGATCGCCGTGCTCGTGGTGGCTTTCGTGGTGGTGGTGGTGATCATGGTCAAGGTGATCCCAGCCTTCAAAGAGGTGTTCAGCTCCTTCGGCGCCGACCTGCCCGCACCCACGCTGCTGGTGATCGCGATGTCGGAGTTCTTCGTCGCCTGGTGGATGGTGCTGTTCGCTGCGCTGATCGGCGGCAGCTACCTGTTCATGCAAAGCTGGCGGCGGTCTGAGAAGATGCAGATGGTGATGGACCGCCTGCTGCTGCGCCTGCCGATCTTCGGCACACTGATCAACAAATCGGTGATCGCGCGCTGGACCCGAACCCTGTCGACCATGTTCGCGGCAGGCGTGCCGCTGGTCGAGGCGCTCGACTCGGTCGGCGGCGCGGCAGGCAATGCGGTCTATGCCGAAGCCACCCGCAAGATCCAGCGCGATGTCTCGACCGGCAGCGCGCTGACCACCGCGATGCTGGGCACTGGCGTGTTTCCCAACATGGTGATCCAAATGTCGTCGATAGGCGAAGAGTCCGGTTCACTGGACCACATGCTGGCCAAGGCCGCCGAGTTCTACGAAGAAGAGGTCGACGACATGGTCAAGGGCCTGTCGAGCCTGATGGAACCTATCATCATCGTGATCCTGGGCACCATCATCGGCGGCATCGTGGTGGCGATGTATCTGCCGATCTTCAAGATCGGCTCGGTGGTCTGAACGGTGATGCCTATGAACTCCCCTGTCTCGCAATGGCTGCTCTCGCCCTGGGTACTGGGGCTGCTCGGGCTGGTGATCGGCAGCTTCCTCAACGTCGTGATCCACCGCCTGCCGCAGTTGCTCGAGCGCGAATGGCTGGGCGATGCCGCCGGCTATCTGCAGGACGACGCCGCGATGAACCGGGTGCTGGGGTGCGCCGTGACTCGCAGGGCCGCGCTCGCTGATCAGGGCCGAGCCCTGGCCACAGAACTGGCGGCCTTGCCGACCTTGAGCCTGTCGAGGCCCCGCTCGCGCTGTCCGCATTGCAGCCACCCCATCGCCTGGCACGAGAACATCCCGCTGCTGGGCTGGCTGAGGCTGCGCGGCCAATGCGCGGCCTGCGGTAGCCGCATCTCGCTGCGCTACCCTCTGGTCGAGGCGCTCACGGCGGGGCTGTTCGCCGCGGCGGCGGTGCTCGCCGGCCCGACCATGGCCGCCATCGTGTACTGCGCCGCGCTGGCCTTGCTGGTGGCGGCCGCCTTCATCGACCTCGACACCACGCTGCTGCCCGATGACCTGACACTGCCGCTGATCGGTTGGGGGCTGTTGGCGTCCTGGCTGGGTTGGACCGCACTGCCACTGGTCGATGCGGCGCTGGGCGCGTTGTTCGGCTATGCGTCGCTGTGGGTCGTGGCGCTGTGCTACAAACTGCTGCGCGGCATGCAGGGCATGGCCGAGGGCGACTTCAAGCTGCTGGCCGGTCTGGGCGCGCTGCTGGGCTGGCAGGCGCTGCCCTCGATCATCCTGCTGTCGTCGGCGGTCGGCGCCGCGGTGGGCATCTTCATGATCGTCGCCCGCGGCCATGGCCGCCATGTACCCATCCCGTTCGGCCCCTATCTGGCCGGCGCTGGTGTGGCAGCGCTGTTCTTCGGCAACCAACTCAACAGACTGTGGCCAGGACTATGAACAACATGCCGGCAGCTCGCGCGATCGGCCTGACAGGTGGCATCGGCAGCGGCAAGAGCACGGTGGCTGCGCTGCTGGTGGC
>CALQBT020000408.1 GCA_943328885.2 Bordetella parapertussis
CGTCCTGGCGAGTGGATTCGTCATGATTGGCACATCAAACGCTTGGTGGTCACGCCAAAACGCCCGCGCTTGCGCATCACCGTGATCCACAACGCGCGACATCGATCTCGAGCTGAGGTCAAGCCGAGCAGTCAGAACTCTGATCTTCGTCTTGCGGCCAGTGTTGGAACGCCGCGAAGAGGATGCGCGGAATTTTGCGATGCCAAAACGATGCCGCCCCTTTTTTGCCTCTTGCGATGCTGCATCGCAGAAGCACGGGGATGAGGCGGCATGAGCAGCTCGGATAGCAAGCGTCAAACCCAGAACCTGCACTTTCAGCCTCAATGCAGCACTGACTTGCCCGCACTATCGTTGGTACCAGAGCCGATGCTCGCCCAACGCTCCATCCCTTAGGCACTGCTTATCAAGCCAGCGCATGTCCTTCGGCGCAAGCGCCGAAGGACAGAAACAGCGAAGATCACTGACCGATGGCAGCACGGATTTTGGTGAGCGCCTGGACGGCGTCGGGGCCCGTGCTCTTAGCCCATTGATCCCAGTAATCACGCACGCGAGCTGCGGCCTGTTTGCGCGCTTCATCGTTGGGCACGGTGACCACCATGCCCTTGGCCTTCAACTGCTGGGTCACATCGTCCTCGGACGCTGCAAGCTCCTGCGTCAGTTCGGCCGCATCCTTGCGCGCCGCGTCCCTGAACTTCTGCTGCATTTCAGGCGAGAGCTTCTCGAACGCCGCTTTGTTCACGATCACCAGCATGGGGTCGTAATACAGACCCAGTCGATAGTTGTACTTCAGCATGTCGCCCCACAGCCGTCCACCGCCGGCGCTCGCGGTGACCAAGCCTTCGATGGTGGATCGCTCGAGTGCTGGCGCAACGTCAGGCGTACCCAGCGTCACTGGCGTGGCCTCGAAACGCCGCATGAAATCAGAGACCGGAATATTCGCGACCCGCATCTTCTTGCCTTTGAGGTCGGCCGTCGAGGTAAGTTTGGACACCGACCAGATCGTTTGCAACGGGAAATTGTAGGTCGCAAGCAGTTTCACGCCCTTCTTGTCCAGTTCCGCCGCGAGGTACGGTTCCAGAATCTCCATCGCCTTGAGGAAATCCTGATGGGTCGGCATCAACAGCGGCAAGGTGGGGAGCGCGCCGATGGGCAGGTTGCCGGTGAAGAAGCCGTCATGAGCAAAGGTCAGCGTCCCTTCGCCAACCGCCTGGGTCACCGCCGTCGCAGGGATGGGCAGCGAACCGCCCACATTCACCTTGGTCTGGATGCGACCCTCGCCCAGCCGCGTGAATTCGTTCGCCATCTTCTCCAGGTGCTGAAAGTCCGGATGATTCGCCGCACTGAAGAAGGTGTAACCCTTCCACATGGTTTGCGCAAACGACGACGTCGGCTGCCCTATGGCGATGACCGAAACGACAGCGCATAACGCCGTCTTCAAGAATTTGCTCATCATGATTACTCTTCCAGTGTTGTGCGCAACTTAGCGCTGAAACGCTCATCGAAACGATACCACCAGTACTCAAATCATTCTACCCGCGCCGCTCACCCTGGGCATCACGCCGTGGCAAGTCAGGGCTAACCCGTTCGCATGACCGGACAGCGAGCGGTGCAGAGAACTGCCTCAAACACTGAAGCGCGTCAACACGTTGTCAAGGATTCGCGAAATATCGTTGTTGAACTGATCAACAGGCAGTGAACCGCAGAAAGTGATCGAGCCAACCGAAAACACTTGGCCGCCGCCTGGGCAATCGAACCAGGTCATGTCAGCGCGGATCAGCGCCTTGTGCGTCTGGCCCGGGATGGTGGTGATATGCGTGAGCTGTTCTTCGGGCACGAGCATCCAGGGCGCTTCGGGAGGATGGTCCTCCGAGGCGGCAACGACGATGGCGTTTTCGGGCGATCCAAGGCGTTTATCGACGCGGTCGAGTTCGAAACCGGCTGCGCCACGCCCGGAGAAGCCTTCGCCGCCAACGGTGTCGGCGGTGACGCCCTCGAAAATCCAGCTGACCTTCGGATTGGTGCGCGCAGACGCATTGATGCGGTAGTGCGAGCCCACGAAGTTGCCTTGCGCGGTAAAGCCGACACCGACGAGTTTCTGCGGCGGTCTGGCATTGCGCCGCCACAGTCCGCCGTATTGCGCGTCATATTGGTTGTAGTACTCGCCTGGCTCGGCGGCCCATGCTCTAATGCCGCCTTCGCCGCGGCGAATCTCGACGATGCCGTCGCGGGCCGGGTCGAGCGCAATCTTCCAGTAAAACCCGTTGCCGCCGAGATAGACGAGCTTGCCGCCGGTGTCTCGATAGGTTTGCAGAGCATCGAGCATCTGCGCCGTGTGGTATTCGGGGTGGGAGCCCGTGACGATGACCTTGTAGGGATCGAGCAACGCCCTGCCCTCACGGTGCAACTCGTCGTCGGTGATGAGATCCACGTCGTGGCCCATGTGGGCCAGCCACATCAGCAGATGACTGTCTGCAGGATAGTGGCGCAGGCCTGAACCGCGGATTTCCGGGTAAGGGTAGGTGATGTAGCCGATGCGCAGGTTGAGCATCGGGCGCCGCCAACTGACCAACGCAATGCCAGAGCCATCGGTGTGGTAGTTATAGGTCGACAAGCCATAGTCGCGGTGTTCGCCGGGGTTGTAAGGATAGGCGTGCCAGGCTTTTGTCTGCGCGACATGGGCCTGTCGCCATGCAGGATCGTTCATCCATTCGGGTCGGGCGTGATTGCCATACACCGTGTAGGTATAGGTCGAAACCAGCACTGCGATCTTCGCGGTGGCCCGGCCCTTCGGGGGGACGACAAAGAAGGGAATGTTTTCCTCGACATCACCGGCTTTGAGCATCAGTGCATAGGCGTCCGATTTGAAGCCTTCGGGCAGCGTGACGGCATGCGTGGCTGGCCAGCGGCAGTCGTCGAGATCGTCGTCATGAAAGTGGATGGCGCCGTATTGCTCGGGCGCATGGCGAAAGCAGTGTTCCTGTCCTGTCCAAAGTGAGCCGCACACGGCGCGAGTCGGCGTGTTGATGAGTTCGCCGTGATACCCGTGAAGCCCCGTGTCGATGATCTGGTTGGTGTGCATTTGCAGCGCGAAATTCCAAGCCCCGATGCAGGCCTCATCACTGGCGCCGACTGAGGCATCGCCACCCTGAGCGCTGGGTTGCGCTCGCGCCATCAGCACAGGATGTTCAAGACGACCGTTGAAAGTGTCGATCGGCCACGCATCGCTGGCGCTGGCAAGACTCATACGACGTGTGGGCGCAGCCAAGGCTGGGGCCGCCGACAAAGACGTGGTCACGGTTTGGCTTGTCGCCCGATCCCCATGCGTTGTTGTCGTCAGGATCAGTTTTTGGCCTGCCGAGTCAATACTCAGCGTGACGCTGGTCCAGGCATGCAG
>CALQBT020000409.1 GCA_943328885.2 Bordetella parapertussis
CGAAAGACCCTCATGAAGACCTTCAGCGCCAAGCCGGCCGAGGTGACGCACGAGTGGTTTGTGCTTGATGCCACCAACAAGGTGCTCGGACGTGTCGCCAGCGAAGTGGCACTCCGTTTGCGCGGCAAGCACAAAGCCATTTACACGCCACACGTCGATACCGGTGATTTCATCATCATCGTCAACGCCGACAAGATCCGTGTCACGGGCAACAAGTCCGAAGACAAGATCTATTACCGCCATTCGGGCTACCCGGGCGGCATCCATGCCACGAGCTTCAAAGACATGCAGGCCAAGCACCCCGGCCGCGCGATCGAGAAGGCGGTCAAGGGCATGTTGCCCAAAGGCCCGCTCGGCTACGCGATGATCAAGAAGCTGAAGGTGTATGCCGGTGATTCACACCCGCACACCGCCCAGCAGCCCAAAGCGCTGGTAATCGCAGCGCTGGAAACCTAAGGAGCGGTGATGATCGGTAATTGGAACTACGGCACTGGCCGCCGCAAATCGTCGGTGGCCCGTGTTTTCATGAAGCGCGGCGAAGGCCTGATCATGGTCAACGGCAAGACGGTGACCGATTATTTCGGCCGCCAGACCTCGATCATGATCGTCAAGCAGCCGCTGCTGCTGACGAACAACGAGCTGTCCTTCGACATCAAGATCAACGTGCGTGGCGGCGGTGAATCGGGCCAGGCCGGCGCGGTGCGTCACGGTATCACCCGTGCGCTGATCGACTACGACGCAACGCTCAAGCCCGACCTGAGCCGCGCCGGTTTCGTCACGCGCGATGCGCGTGAGGTCGAGCGCAAGAAGGTTGGCCTGCACGGCGCGCGTCGTCGTAAGCAGTTCAGCAAGCGCTAAGCGCCGCAAGTCGACAGCGCCCCCGGGTCTCAGCCCGACCGGCCGCCTGCGGTCGCTGTCGCGCGCTGATGACCCGGTCTGTTGCAAGGTCAAGCCCTCTCGTGGGACCATTGGGGGTCGCAGGTCGGGGCAGCGATTCCTCGCAAACCGGTCAGTGCGCCACTGATATCAATCGTCGACCGCCGTTCCAGGCGCCGACCCCTCGCTGGAGAAGCTATGAACGCTGTCGCTGAAAACATCGACTTTGACACGCTCGACATGCCGCCACCGCTGGTCTTCACCGACAGCGCTGCGGCCAAGGTGGCCGATCTGGTGGCCGAAGAAGGGAACCCCGAACTCAAACTGCGCGTCTTTGTGCAGGGCGGGGGCTGTTCCGGGTTCCAGTACGGTTTCACCTTCGACGAGGTGGTCAACGAAGACGACACCCAGATGAGCAAGAACGGGGTCACGCTGCTGATCGACGCGATGAGCCTGCAATACCTGGCCGGCGCCGAGATCGACTACAAGGAAGATCTGCAAGGCGCGCAGTTCGTGATCAAGAACCCGAACGCCACGACCACATGCGGTTGCGGATCGAGCTTCTCGGCCTGAAGCTGCCGCACTGACCCGCAACGGCCGCCTTCGCGCGGCCGTTAGCTTTTTCAGGCCGCCCCAGACCGGTGCTGCGTCTCGAACCGGTGCTCGTTGCCCGGCAGCGTGGCCTCGGCCTGTTGCGACAGCAGCGCCGCCGCGCTCGCCACCAGCGGCCAGGTCAGGCAGGCGCCGGTGCCGTCGGTGGCGTCCAGGCCCAGGTCGAGCAGCACCCTGGCGTCGAACAGCGACAGCGCCTTGTCCAGCCCCTGATGGGTCTGGCTGCGGCAAAAGATGCAGTAATCGGTCACCGCCCCGGCAATGCGCGACGCCAGCGCCAAGGCCGCGCAGGCAGCGATGCCGTCGACCAGGATCAGGTGGCGCTGGCTCGCGGCCCTCAGCATCGCACCCACCATCACCGCGGTCTCGAAGCCGCCCAGCGCTGCCAGCACCTCGGTCGGGTCGCTGAGCCCGCGGTGCCGTCCATGGGCGCCGCGCACCAGGATCATCTGGTGGGCCAGCAACTCGGCGCTCATCTGCTCGCCGCTGACCATCAAGCTTCGCAGCGGCGTGCCGGTCAATTGCGACAGCACCAGCGCTGCGCTCTCGTGCGAGCCCAGTCCCAGTCCGGCGCAGGCCAGCAGGTTGCCGCGCAAACGGTCGCCGATCTCCATGCCGGCGCGCATCGCCGCCTGGGCCTGGTCCAGGCTCATCGCCGGGCGTAGCCTCGCGTTGCGCGTGCCGTGGGCAATCTTGCGCTGGATCAGCTGTTGATGCGCTGGCAGCGCGACGGCCACGCCGCAGTCGACCACCGACAGCGCCAATCCCTGCAGCCTGGCAAACACCGACACCGCTTGCTGGCCGCTGAGGATTTGCTCGACGCGCTGATGGGTTTGCTGCCCCGGACCGGCCTGCGGGCCGTCGACCGCTAGGCCATGGTCTGCGGCGAAGATCAACAGCGTCGGCGCGCGGATCAGCGGCTCTAGCGATTGCTGCACCAGCCCCAGCCGCAGCGCCACAGGCTCGAGCTCGCCCATGCCGTCGAGCAGCTGATCGCGCTGGCGCAGCCTGCTGCGCAGCGCTTGTTCGAGCAGCGGGTCGGCAGTGGGCGCGATCGGTGGCATCGCGCCCAGTGTAGGCAGCGTGCCTCAGCGCAGGAAGAGCTGATACACGGGGTTGTCGGTTTCCTCGACGCAGGGGTAGGCCAGCGCTTCGAGGAAGGCGTCGAAGGCTTGGGCGTCGCGTTCGGGCACCTGCAGGCCGACCAGGATTCGGCCGTAATCCGCGCCCTGGTTGCGGTAGTGGAACAGGCTGATGTTCCAGTCCGGGTGCAGGCTCGAGAGGAACTTCATCAGCGCGCCCGGCCGCTCAGGGAAGACGAAGCGAAACAGCCGTTCGTCGGCTGCCAGCCCCGCCGCCCGGCCGCCCACCATGTGGCGCACATGCTCCTTGGCCAGCTCGTCGCCGGTGAGGTCGACGGTGGCGAAGCCCTGGCGCGAGAAATTGCGCGCGATCTTGTCGGCGTCTTCGCGCTTGGCGATCGCCACGCCGACAAACACATGGGCCAGCTGTGCATCGGAAATGCGGTAATTGAACTCGGTCACCGAGCGCGGCCCCAGCAAGCCGCAGAAGCGCTTGAACGAGCCGCGCTCCTCGGGGATCGTCACCGCGAACAGCGCCTCTCGCTGCTCGCCGAACTCGGCCCGCTCGGCGACAAAGCGCAGCCGGTCGAAGTTCATGTTGGCCCCGCAGGTGATCGCCACCAGCGTCTTGCCCTTGAGCTTGTGGCGCGCGACGTATTGCTTGATCGCCGCCACGCCCAGCGCGCCGGCCGGCTCGAGAATGCTGCGGGTGTCTTCGAACACGTCTTTGATCGCCGCGCAGACCTCGTCGGTGTCGACGACGACGAAGTCATCGACCAGCTCGCGGGTCAGGCGGAAGGTCTCTTCGCCGACGAGCTTGA
>CALQBT020000410.1 GCA_943328885.2 Bordetella parapertussis
AGCAGGTCGGCATGCGCGCCGACTTCGACCTCGACGCGCCCCACCATGATCCGGTGCACGGAATCCAATGCACGGTAGGCATCGTCGCCGGTAAAGGCCTCCTGATGCGCCCAGCGGTTGCGCACGTCACGCAGTTCTTGCACCAGCGATCGCTCGGCCCGCCCCAAGGTTCGTGCGAAAACGTCGTTCCATGCGTCCCACATCACCTTGAGCAAGACCGCAGCATCCCACTGCGCGATCGGGCGGTTGCCGTTCATTCGGTCTTCTGAGGGCAGCAGTCGCCGGGCTTCGGCTTGCGCCTTGTCCTTGTAGGCGTTCGCGAACTCACGCTCCACATAGGGCGCCAGCCCTGCGCGCAGCAAGTCGACCGCCTTGCCGACGCGTTCCTGGTTCGTGATCGCCATGGTCGTCCTATGAGTGATTGCTGCTGTCAGCCCGCGCCACCCCGGCGGCGACGGCTCGGCGGATCATCTGCGCCACTGCGGGCTCAGTATTGAGGGGTGTGATCCGAATCGTCGGGTGTGCCGTCGCAAAAACGCGGAACAGCTCGTCGGCAAACGCCTGTCCGATATCCGACACGCCGGAGAAGTCCAGCTCCACCCGCTTGAAGCGCTCAAAGCGATGCGCCACGCGTTTTGCCTGCGAGCGCGAGACAAGTTTTTCGCCCTGGTACTGCGCCAGCCGCAAGGGGACAACGGTCTTGTCGAAGGTGTATTCCTCTGGGTCGGTGTAGGCGTCAAACACGTCGCGCGTGACGCGCGGGCTGTCATTGGCCAGTTGCATGCGCACCCGCGTGCCCGGCGTGTCGGCTGCCTGCTCGGTGATCGCATCGTCGGCAGGCAATGCGTGGCTGAAGCGCAACTGGTGCGACTCGATTTCAAAGACATCCAACATGCGCGATGTGAAGAAGATGCCCTCACCCGAGTGCTGCTCAGGCGCTGTCGTCAGCTTGCCTTTGGCCAACTCCAGGATCGCCTCACGCGGATCGTGCAAGTCCAGCGCTCGCTGGATCTTGACGAAGATGCCTTGCCCCTCGTCTGCCACCAGCACCTCGGTGGTGAGCTCGTTCTTGCGCACCTCCACGAGCACGGCTTCAGCCCCAGAGTGATCGATGGCGTTGTTGATCATCTCGGTGGCTGTGTACTGCCAGATGTCGCGCACATTCTGTGGGAAGCGTGCGACCACGGGCGAGACCAACTCACGCCACACCAAGTCTTCCTGCAGCCCTTCACGCGGGTAGCGACGCGAGGCTTCGGCCAGCGTCTTGAGCCGGTAGACACGAGCTCGCGTGGTGCCATCGGCCTCGACCAGCCCGTCGCGCACCAGCGCTTGCAGGTAGCCGCTGGCAACCTGGCGTGACACGCCGCAGGCTTGCGCCAAACGGGTGCCAACACGATGGCCGTCGGCCGCGATCAGCTCCAGCGCCTGTCGGCGAATCGATTTTTTGTCATCATTCATCTGATTAATTGTCATGCAAAAAAATACAGATTGACAAGAAATTATTTATCTTTTGTCATAAAGTTCGTCGTTCGCGCGCTCCAAAAACAAGATCGGCCAGCACCCTGTGGCCGGTTTGAGCTGCGTCCCGTCACGCCTGCTCGTCCGCGAACAACCCGCCTTGCTCGGCGGGCCGCCGTTGGGATCCTTCATGCGCAATCCGCATGATCTCGGGTGCAGCGCTGCCCTGCTTTCACACAGTCACAACTCGAAGGGAGTCCCCGATATGGCGAGACGTAGAACACCTGAACTGCTCCCGGGCAATGCGGCCCACCGGCGCACCGAGTCTGACTACATGGGGGTGTTGCTCGATACCGTGACGCTCGCCGACTGGCGCGAAGTGGTCAGCAACGCGAAGTCCATGGCACAAGCCGGTGATCCACAAGCTCGAGCCTGGCTGGCGCAGTACTTGATGGGTAAGCCGGAGGGCAAGGCGCCGACCCCGCTGACGGTGGTGGTGCAGCAGCTCAACGGTGCCGACCCGCTGGTTCACAAGCTGGCGTATCCCGCCATTCAGCGTCAAAAATACCCCGTTCTGCATAGCAACGACGCCTATGAAGACGGCATCAGGGCCTTGATCGCTGCAGAACTGGTGGACAAGATCAAGCCGTAGGAAACCGGCGAATCGCCTATGGTGGCAAAGGCTTGCGACGGCTCTGCCACCGAACCAAGTGCATGAGTGGTGCGCAACTTTCCAAATGATTTCGCAATATCTTTGAAAGAAGGCTGAACATGGGTGGATTCGGCAGCGGGCGGTCCAGCGGCACCCAATGCACCGACGACATGTTGGTGCTCGACGTGCGCTCGATCCAGCGACGTGGGCTCCTCAAACCCGGCAACACGCTGACTTGGCGCTGGAGCCGCCAGGAGGAAACCATTGCCAAGATCGACCTGCGCGTCGCGTCCGAGCAGGTGTTTCTGGACTACAACAGCCGCCAGCACAACAGTGGCGAATGGGAGGCCATGAAGTACGCGGTCAAGCTGGCCTGGACACCTTGTGCCCTGGGTGGTCAGCGCGTATGGTGGTTGTGCCCGGCCGTGGGCTGTGGACGGCGCGTAGCGATACTGCACGGCGGACGGGTGTTTGCCTGCCGCCGTTGCCATGGTCTGGCCTATCGCAGCCAACGCGAAGCTGCCGACGACCGGGCAACACGTCGCGCCGAAAAACTGCGCGCGAAGCTGGGCTGGGAAACCGGCATCTTGAACGGCACTGGCGGCAAGCCCAAGGGCATGCACTGGCGAACCTTCCTGCGCCTACAGGCCAGCCACGACGAGCATATGACCTGTGCGGTACAGGGGCTGTCGGCAAGGCTGAGCCTGTTGAGCGACCGCGTGAACGGCAAGAATTGAGCCAAGCCGCGACGCCCGCTCGAAGTCACCGATAGGAAATCTGAGCTGTCTGTGGACAATGGTGAGAACCAGACCGGCCTCAGGGCCGCCCGGGCTGTCGCGAAGACCAGGCAGACCTAGAGATCAACCCATCGGCAGGCCCCATGCTCGACGACATCAAGAAGACCCTCTGGGCCACCGCCGACAAGCTGCGCGCCAACATGGACGCTGCCGAGTACAAGCACTTGGTGCTCGGCCTCATCTTTGTCAAGTTCATCTCCGACACCTTCGCCGCCCGCCGCACCGAGGTCGCCGCTCGCCTGGCCGACCCGGATGACGAGTACTACTACGGCCAGGCAGCTGATGAAGATCTGGCAGCCGAGTTGGAGGACCGTGACTATTACCGCGAAGTCAATGTCTTCTGGGTGCCCGAAACTGCCCGCTGGGAGGCGCTACGCGCTGCCGCCAAGCAGCCCGACATCGGCAAGCGCATCGACGAGGCGCTGACTCTGATCGAGAGCGAGAACCCCAAGCTCAAGGGCATCCTGGACAAACGCTATGCC
>CALQBT020000411.1 GCA_943328885.2 Bordetella parapertussis
AGCTCTCGTGCGCGGCGAGGTCGACGATCGCGCTGGCGGTGTAGCGCACCGTCTCGTAGCCCTGGCCGAAGCGGCGCGCGGCGTCAAGCCGGTCGAGCAGCGCGTCGGGGATCACCTCGCCGGTCTGCCAGTGGCGCGCGTGGCGGCGCAACACCTCGCGCTCACTGCCCCAGTGTTCTAGAAGTTGCGACGGCAGTTCGACGAAATCGCGCAACACGTTGGTGCCCGACAACCGGGCGTAACCGACATCGCTGAGCAGCCCGTGCAAGCCATGACCAAACTCGTGGAACAGTGTTCGCACGTCGTCGGGAGACAACAGCGTGGGCTGACCGGCGGCCGCCTTGGCGAAGTTGTTGTTGTTGAGCACCACCGGCAGCGACGCGCCAGGGGCATTGCGGTGCTGTTGCTCGAGCGTGCTCATCCACGCGCCGCTGCGCTTGGTCGGGCGCGAGAAGTTGTCGTGCAAGAACAGGCCAACAGCCTGGCCGGCAGCGTCATCGACTTGGTAGACGTCGACATCGGGGTGGTAGGCCGCGAGGTCGTCGCGGCGCGCAAAGCGCAGGCCGAACAGGCGCTGGGCGCACTCAAAGGCCGCCGCCACCATATTGGGCAGCGCGAAATAAGGCTTGAGTGCTGACTCGTCGAGCGCGTAGCGCGCCTGGCGAACCTGCTCGGCCCAGAAGCGCCAGTCCCAGGGCTGAAGTTCGTGTTCGACGCCCGCGCCGGCCATTGCTTCGCGCAGCATCGCGCGCTCGCTAGCCAGCGCCGGCAGCGCCCGGCCCCAGACCTCGTCGAGCAAGGTCCAGACCCGGGCGGGGGTCTGCGCCATCGTGTCGGCGAGTTTGAAATCCGCATAGTTGGCGCAGCCCATCAGCACTGCTTGGCGCTGACGCAAGGCCAGGATCTGCGCGGCCAGCGGCCGGTTGTCGTGCTCGCCGGGCTGCTCGCCGCGGCCAATCCAGGCTGACCAAGCCTGCTCACGCAAGTCGCGACGGGTCGAAAAGCTCAGGAAAGGCACGATCAGCGAGCGGCTGAGCGTGATCACCGGCCGGTCCAGGCCGCGCTCGGTGGCCGCTTGGGTGGCCGCGGTGAGCAGGAAATCAGGCAGTCCGGCTTGCGCCGCAGAATCGGCCAACACCAGCGTGAAAGCCGACTCGTCGTGCAGCACGTTCTGGCCGAACTCGGTGCTGAGCTGGGCCAACTGGCTGGCAATGGCGGCGAACTCAGCCCGCTCAGCCCTTGGCAACAACGCGCCGGCGCGGCCGAAGTCGAGGTGGATGCGCTCGACCAAGCGGTGCTGCTCAGGCGTCAGACTCAAAGCGTCGCGTTGGCCATGGACGGCGGCAATGCGCTCGAGCAGCCCGGCGTCCTGCATCACCGCGCTCCAGTGCGCCGACAGCGGCGCAGCCAGCACGCGCTGGGCAAGTTGCAGCGCGGGATGGGTGGCCGAGGCCGCGAGGTTGTGGAACACCGACTCGATGCGTTGCAGCAGCGCGCCGCTGCGGTCGAATGCGGCCACCGTGTTGTCAAAGTCGGGCGCCTCGCTCTGGGCCACCAGCGCAGCGATCTCCTCGCGGTGCAGCGCCATCGCACGGCCCAGCGCGGGCTCGAAGTCCTCGGCCCGGATGCGGTCGAATGCCGGCAGCGTCAGCGGCTGGTCGCCACCGATCAGCAAGGCGTTGGTCTGAGCGTCCATCAAGTCTCCTGCTGCAAAGCATCCGATGATGCCACCGGCGGCTCACCCGGGGCGAGCGCAGGGCCAGGCGTGCTGCACCCGCCAGCGATGGCGTGCGGCCTGGGTCCGGACTCGCAGCCGGGGCGCCTCAGGTCAGGCCGGCTCGGCGCCGCTACAGTGCTGCCAATTTCCAGACCGACGGCCTACCCGCCGCGCCAGCATGCCCACCCCCAAATCGCCCCGCCGCACCGCCTCGTCCACCTCGTTGGCTCTGTGGTTGGGCCTGGCACTGCTGGTGATCCTGGCCGATCAGATCACCAAGACGCTGGTGATCGGCCAGTTCGCGCTCGGCGACAGCGTGGGCGTCTACAGCTTCTTCAACCTGGTGCGGGTCCACAACAGCGGCGCAGCCTTCTCGTTCCTGGCCGGCGCCTCGGGCTGGCAGCGCTGGTTCTTCGTCGGCCTGGGCACGGTGGCGTCTGTCTTCATCGTCTGGATGCTCCGAAAGCATCCAGACCAGCGATTGTTCTGTGCCGCGATCAGCCTGATCCTGGGAGGTGCGCTGGGCAATGTGATCGACCGCCTGCTGCACGGCTACGTCGTTGATTTCCTGCAATTTCATTGGACTTTCCTGGCACCGATTTTCCCCGGTGGATACTTCCCCGCGTTCAACATCGCCGACGGTGCGATCACGCTGGGGGCGATCGGTTTGATCGCCGACGAGTTGCTGCGGGTTCGCAGCGCAGGCTGAACACACCCGAGTTGAGGGACTGTCCGCATGGCGCGGGCCAGGCTGACGCGCTAGTCTGCAGTCTCATGAACGACTCAACCGATGGCCCAGCGCCAGCGCCGGCTGCTGAGCCCGCGCCAGAATCGCCTTTCGACATCGCGCTCAGGCCGCTCAGCCTTGGCGCGCCGCTGCACTGGTTGCGGCTGGGCTGGCGCGACTTCTTGCGCTGCCCAGGGCTGGGCTTGTTCTATGGCGGCTGTTTCATGGCGATGGGCTGGCTGCTGATGGCAGTGTTTGAGCGCGCGCCGGCCTATTTGCTGGCGCTGTCAGCGGGTTTCTTGCTGAGTGGGCCGTTCTTCTGCCTCGGGCTGTACCAAGCCAGCCGCCGACTCGAGCACGGCGAGCAGCCCGACCTCGGCGATTCGTTGCTGGCCTGGGACCAGCGCATTGGCGCACTGAGCATCTTCGGCTTTGTGCTGCTGGTGCTGGAGATGCTGTGGGGTCGCGCCTCGCTGATCGTGTTCGCCGTCAGCTTCGACGGCATGCCCGATTTCAAGGGCTCGCTGCTGGCGTTGATCAACCCCGACAACCTGGCGTTCATCACCGCTTACCTGCTGGTCGGCGGGCTGTTCGCCGGGCTGATTTTCGCGGTCAGCGTGGTGTCGATTCCCATGCTGCTGGATCGACCGACCGACGCCATCAGCGCCGGCCTGACCAGCTTGCGCCTGGTGCTGACCCAACCGGGCGTGATGCTGGTCTGGGGCGCGTTGATCACCACGCTGGTGGTGCTGGCGATGCTGCCCTGGTTCGCCGGACTGCTGGTGGTCGGTCCGGTGCTCGGCCATGCGTCCTGGCACGCCTACCGGGCCGCGGTGGCGCAATAGCGCACGTTCGGCCGAACCGCGGCAGGGTCGGGAGGCTGCGGGCCGCTAGAGTGCCGGCATGCCCGTGCCCACACTGCTTCGCCTGCTGGTCACAGCCG
>CALQBT020000412.1 GCA_943328885.2 Bordetella parapertussis
CTGAGCTGTTTCGACGCGATCAACATCCAGTTCACCAGCGGCACCACGGGTGCGCCCAAGGGCGCGACGCTGACCCACCACAACATCGTCAACAACGGGCGCGCGATCGGCGACTGCATGCACCTGACCGAGCACGACAGCCTGTGCATCCCTGTGCCGCTGTACCACTGCTTTGGCATGGTGCTGTCAGTGCTGGCCTGCGTGGCCAAGGGCTCGAAGATGGTGTTTCCGGGCGAGGGTTTCGATGCCCGCGCCACGCTGGCGGCGGTGTCGACCGAGCGCTGCACCGCGCTGCACGGTGTGCCGACGATGTTCATCGCCGAGCTCGACCATCCCGACTTCGCCAGCTTCGACCTCGGTTCGCTGCGCACCGGCATCATGGCCGGCGCACCCTGCCCGATCGAGGTGATGCGCCGGGTCCAGAGCGACATGCACATGAGCGAAGTGACGATCTCCTACGGCATGACCGAGACCAGCCCGGTCTCGTTCCAGAGTGCGACCGACGACCCACTGGGCAAACGCGTGACCACCGTCGGCCGGGTGCTGCCGCATTTGTCGGTCAAGGTCGTCGACCTCGACGGCCAAGTGGTGCCGGTCGGCCAGACCGGCGAGCTCTGCACCCGTGGCTACTCGGTGATGCAGGGTTATTGGGACGACCCCGAACGCACTGCGGACTCGGTGCGCGACGGCTGGATGCACACCGGCGACCTCGCGACGATCGACGCCGAGGGCTACGCCAACATCGTCGGTCGGGTCAAGGACATGGTGATACGCGGCGGCGAGAACGTTTACCCGCGCGAGGTCGAGGAGTTCCTGTTCACCCACCCCAAGGTGGCGGCGGTTCAAGTCTTCGGCGTGCCTGACGCACGTTTCGGCGAGGCGCTGTGCGCCTGGATCATCACCCGCGCCGGCATGGTCTGCAGCGAAGCCGAAATCCTCGATTTCTGCCGCGACCAGATCGCGCACTACAAGGTGCCCAAGTACCTGCGATTCGTCGACGAGTTGCCGATCACCGTGACCGGCAAGCCCCAGAAGTTCCTGATGCGCGAGGCGATGATGCGCGAACTGGGGCTGAGCCAGATCAGCACGGCCTGAGCGTGCCTGCCCGGGCGGGGCAGAATTCGCGCTCCAACAGTCCACCGAATGAAGCGCATGCCCATCCAAGCCGCCATCGTCGACCTCGACGGCACCCTGGTCGACACCGTCGGCGATTTTGACGTCGCGCTCAACGCGATGCTCAGCGAGCATGGCTTGCCGCGAGTGGACCGGCGATTCATCGAACGAACAGTGGGCAAGGGCAGCGAGCACCTGATCCGCTGCACGCTGGCCGAGGTCGACGCCGATCCTGTCCTCTACGAGCCGGCATGGCAGGCCTACCAGCGCCATTACCAGGCCGTCAATGGCCAGCACTCGGTCGTCTATCCCGGGGTGGTCGAGGGCTTGCGCCGCCTGGTCGATGCCGGCTGGGCCTTGGCTTGCCTGACCAACAAGCCCGGCGCCTTTGCCAAGCCGCTGCTCGCCGCCAAGGGGCTGGACCGCTACTTCAGCCAGGTCTTCGGCGGCGATGCGTTCGCGCGCAAAAAGCCCGACCCGCTGCCGCTGCTGCAGACCTGTCTTGCGCTGGGCAGTCTGCCCGAGCGCACGCTGATGATTGGCGACTCCAGCAACGACGCGCAGGCTGCGCGCGCCGCCGGCTGCCCGATCGTGCTGGTGAGCTATGGCTACAACCACGGCTTGCCGGTGGCCGATGTCGGCGCCGACGCGGTGATCGATCGCCTCGATGCGCTGGTGCCGGGTGTTTGGCCGGCCTGATCGGCAGGCCTTGGGCGCGAGTCGCTGCACGGTCTGCGAGCCGGCTGATAAACTCGAAAGCATGACGATCGTGCAGCGGATCCAGAGGCAGCAGATGCCAGGCGGGCAGACCTTCAGGTCGGCCGGCCGGGGAGCTTGGCCCTGGCGACCCTCGCCTTTGCCTCACTGAGGTCTCTGGCAGCCGCCGGCCCGGCCCACGAACCCGCCGCCCGTGCAGCGCCGCCACCCGGACAGGGCCTTCGCGCCCAGCCGCACACCCTGACCCCCGCATCGTCTGCCTGCGCGCTCTGTGCGCCAGCATCCAGGAGTTGTCCGACGTGATCACTGAACTCGAGTTCAAGAGCCTTGCCGCGCAAGGCTTCAACCGCATCCCGCTGCTCAGCGAGGCCTTCGCCGACCTCGAGACCCCGCTGTCGCTCTACCTCAAGCTCGCAGGCGGCGCCAAGCACAGCTTTCTGCTCGAGTCGGTGGTTGGCGGCGAGCGTTTCGGCCGCTACTCCTTCATCGGCCTGCCGGCGCGGACCTTGCTGCGCGTGATCGGCAGCGCGTCGGGCAGCCTCACCGAGGTCGTCACCGACGGCGCGGTGGTCGAGACCCATGCTGGCAACCCGCTGGATTTCATCGAGGCCTACCAGTCACGCTTCAAGGTCGCGCTGCGCCCCGGTTTGCCGCGCTTTTGCGGCGGGCTGGCCGGCTACTTCGGCTACGACGCGGTGCGATTCATGGAGCCCAGGCTGGCTGCGACGCACAAGCCCGGTGGACTCGACACGCCCGACATCCTGCTGCTGCAGACCGAGGAGCTGGCGGTGATCGACAATCTGTCGGGCCGGCTTTACCTGATCGTCTACGCTGACCCGACCCGACCCGAGGCATATTTCAAGGCCAAACGCCGGCTCACCGAGCTCGGCGACAAGCTGCGCTACTCGGTCACCGCGCCGCCGGTCAAGCGCGGGCCGTCCTACGCGGTCGAGCGCGAGTTCGACAAGCCGGCCTATATCGAGGCCGTGCTCAAGAGCAAGGAGTACATCGCTGCCGGCGACATGATGCAGGTGCAGATCGGCCAGCGGCTGAAAAAACGCTACACCGAGAGCCCACTGAGCTTGTACCGCGCGCTGCGCTCGCTCAACCCCAGCCCGTACATGTATTTCTACGACATGGGCGACTTCCAGATCGTCGGCGCGTCGCCCGAGATCCTGGTGCGCCACGAGCACACGCCCGAGGGCGACAAGATCACGATCCGCCCGCTCGCCGGCACCCGCCCACGAGGCACCTCGCCCGAGAACGACAAGACCACCGAGGCCGACCTGCTGGCCGACCCGAAAGAGCGCGCCGAGCACCTGATGCTGATCGACCTGGCGCGCAACGACATCGGTCGCATCGCCAAGACCGGCTCGGTCAAGGTGACCGAGGCCTTCGCGGTCGAGCGCTACTCGCATGTGATGCACATCGTCAGCAACGTCGAGGGCATGCTCAAGGACGGCGTCAGCAACATGGATGTGTTGCGAGCCACCTTCCCGGCCGGCACCTTGACCGGCGCGCCCAAGATCCGGGCGATGGAGGTGATCGA
>CALQBT020000413.1 GCA_943328885.2 Bordetella parapertussis
GTATGTCCATGCGCCGGCCGTGTTGATGGAGAACGTGCCGTGGCTGGCAGAGCCTGCCGCATTGGTCTGGGCTGTGAAAGCAGCAGAGCCGTCAAGGTCGGTGGCGCTGAGCGTGCCGCTGGCAGTCAGCGCGGCGTCCGTCTCGGTCAGCGACGCTGTCGATGTGCCGGAGATCACGGCTGCGTCGTTGCTGCCGTTGATCGTGACGGTGATGACCTGGGTCGTGCCGTCGGCTGTGGCGACCGTCAGGGAGTCGGTGTAGGAGGCGCCTGCGGCGAACTCGTTGTGGGCGTTGTTGGCGCTGTAAGTCCAGGCGCCAGCCGTGTTGATGGAGAACGTGCCGTAGGCGTTGGAGCCGGCCGCATTGGTCTGCGCTGTGAAGGCTGCGGAGCCGTCAACGTCGCTGGCGCTGAGCGTTCCGCTGGCCGTCAAGGCGGCGTTGGTCTCGGTCAGGGACGCTGTCGAAGTGCCGGAGATCACGGCCGCGTCGTTGCTGCCGTTGATCGTGACGGTGATGACCTGCGTGGTGCCGTCGGCTGTCGCGACCGTCAGGGAGTCGGTGTAGCTGGTTCCAGCCACGAACTCGTTGTGCGCGTTGTTGGCGGTGTAAGTCCAGGCGCCCGCTGTGTAGATGGAGAACTGGCCGTAACCGTTAGAGCCGGCGGCGTTGCTCTGGGCGGTGAAGGCGGCGGAACCGTCAAGGTCGGTGGCCGACAGCGAACCGCTGGCGCTTAAGGCAGCGTTGGTCTCGGTCAGCGATGCTGTTGACGTGCCGGTGATCACGGCTGCGTCGTTGACGCTGGCGACATTAACCGTAACCAGGCCAGCGGACGAGCTCAGGCTGCCATCGCTGATGGTGTAGCTGAACGTAGCCTGGCCGCTGAAGTTGCTGTCGGGGGTGAAGGTAACGGTGCCGTCGTTGTTGAGAACAGCGGTTCCGCCAGGGCCGGATGTGACCGAAGCCAGAGCCAGACTCTGGCCTTCGCTGTAGCTGTCATTGCCCAGCAACTGCGCCGATGTGAAGGTCACCCGGGTGTCTTCAGTCGCTTGTAGCGTGTCGGCGACAGCGACGGGACTGCCGTTGACCTTGATGACCAGGCTGGCCAGAGCGCTTTCGTTACCGCCCTGATCAACAATTTTGGCGCTTAATGCCCGGCTACCGGGCAGCAAGTCCGACTGGGGCGTTATCTCCACGTAGCCTTGCGCCAGATGGGCTGCTGTGAGGCGCACCGATTCAATCTGGACACCATCCACGCCCAGCCATAAGGTGTCGCCCGCTACCGCGGCAGTTCCATCGGTCGCAGTGGTGTCGAAGGTGACCCGGATCGAGGGGGTGGCGTCACTGGTGACCGTGGCGGTCAGGAGCGCGGGGGACGAAGGTGACGTCGTGTCCAGTAACTCGCTTTGCGCGGAAGTGATCCCGGACAGATCGGTCGCTTCGCCAATAAAGTTGACAGCCCCGACAACCTCCTCAATCAGGTCCAAATCACTGGTCACGCCGTTCAAGGCCGAAACGAGTGTCTCGCGGTCCGTCAGATCAAGGACGGTATCCGGGCTCTGGATCAATTCAGCCAGGTTGCTGAAAACGACGGCATCGTCTCCCGAACCGGCGTCTTGAGCCCCCAAGGAAACGATGGCCACAATCTGCACGGCGGCAATCTGCGCATTCAGGGCAACGGGATCCGCAGGATTAACCAAAAGTGCCGCGTACGGGTCATAACTCAGGAGGTCGACCGTGCCGAGGTTCAGAGCGGTAGCAACTCGCGCAGCAGCTTGTTCCGGGCTGAGCGGATCAACTGAGGAAGCGATCAGGGCCTGTACCAGCGTGGTCAGAGGGTTGATGCAAGTTGCCCCCTCGGGCGCCTTCAGCACCAGGGTGTTGGCGATGCCCGTGTCTATGTTGACGCCACCGATGACAACGATTGCGCCGCGAGGCGCTGTTGACGGGAGAAAAAACTCGCCCTCGGCGTTGGTGCTGAGCCCTGTGTCGTAGTACTCAGGTGCGCCCGTATCGATGTAGATGTGCGCGCCTGAGACATAGCCGTCCACCGCTCGCAATGAATAGGACGAGGCCGCGTCATTTCCGGCTGCATCCTGGATCGCCCTCGCGTCATCTGCGGAAGCGGGATCGGTATACCGAATATCAACCTGACCAGCGCTAAAGCCCTGCTCAAGGATGAGGGTCAGCTTGTTGCCATCGACTGTGACGCTCTGAACCGGATTGAGCGTGCGAGCGCCGCCGATGAGGGTGTAGATCTCGAATGCGTCAGCAGACGGGAGATGCGCCGGGTCCAGAGCCTCGCTATACGTCAAGGTGACGCTCTGCTCCGCAATGGAGGCACTCAAATCATGGATAACCGGAGCAAGGGTGTCGACCTGAACCGTATAAGGCGCCGAGCCAGTGCTGGCGTTTCCAGACAGATCGCTTGACGTCGCCGTGAAGCTATGCCTCTGGCTGGTCAAAGCGCTTGCGCTGAAGGACCAGTTGCCATCGCCGTCGGCGCTTGTGGCGCCCAGAAGGGTCTGGCCGTCGTAAATGCGGACTGTGGAGCCGGCCTCGCCGGTGCCGGTAATGCGCAGCTGTGTTTCGTTTGTGATGCCGCCCGAATTGAGCTTTCCGGTCACTGCGCCGGTGTCGTCCCACAAACCGGTGATCGTCGGCGCCGATGGCGAGGTGGTGTCAGCGGCAGCGCCAGAACCACTGAACGCGAGCGCGCCAAAAATCAGCGGAACGGGGAGCCACAGCGTGGCGAAATCGAGTCCGGCCGCCCAGTGGGGAATGGCCGCTTGCCCGTCTGGCGCAGTTGCAGCCGCCGCTTCTTCGCGGGGTGCGGCGACCGGCGCCGGCGCAGCCTCGGCCGAAGTGGCTTGGGCCAGGATCATCGGCTCACCGGCCAGTTGCGCTTGCTCGAAACGCTCTTGCGCCAGGAAGTCAGGGGCCAAAGTGCTTGACGACTCAGACAGCGCGTCGGGTTCTTCCGGGGCCTGGCCAGGCTCCAGGCTTTGGCCATCCGGGGCCTTGGCCAGATCAGACTCAGGCGCGGCTTGCGCCGGATCGGCCTCCTGCCCAGGCGTTGGCTCTACATCTCGCACTGGGCCCGCATAAGCCTCTGACGGCAATGAGCGCGCCTGCGCCCAGGCCGCATCCAGCAGCAAGAGCCCAATGGCCGTGAGTGTTCCCCCTCCTACAGTGGGGCCCCCGCGCCTCTTCAAGCCCCTGTCAACCAAGGTTAAAAGCGCCTTTAAGGAAGGTTTAACGGAGCTCGCGGGATTCATGGCACCTTTTCACAATGTGATTCTCAAATGGCATAAAGCAGCATTTTCATGAGATGATATTTAATTCATTCTCGATAAATATAACACTTAA
>CALQBT020000414.1 GCA_943328885.2 Bordetella parapertussis
CGCAGCTCGGCGGTGCCAGCAATTGGATTCCCTATGCCGCCGCCAAAGGCGCGGTGAACACGATCACGCTCGGTCTGGCGCGCGAGGTTGCCGCCGAGGGGATTCGTGTCAACGCCGTGATGCCGGGGCTGATCGACACCGAAATCCATGCCGAAGCCGGCGTTGCCGACCGCTTGCAGAAAGTCATCGCGATGGTGCCGATGGGCCGTATCGGCACAGCGGACGAATGCGCCGAAGCCATCGTCTGGCTGCTCTCGGGCGAAGCGGCGTACATGACGGGCGCGGTGCTGCCGCTGACCGGCGGGCGCTGAAGCGCCGGGGCGTGGATCGCTGAGCGATCCGCGCCCGCCACTCAGCGGGTCGAGTACTGCGGCAAGCCATCGTCGCCGACGCGGTGGCAAGCCACCCAATGGCCGCCGGCGACCTCGCGCAACTCGGGCTCGAGCTCTCTGCATGGCGCTTGCGCATGAGGGCAACGGCCGGCAAAGCGGCAACCCGCCGGCACGTCCATCGGGCTGGGTGGCTCGCCCTGCAGCCGGATGCGTAGACCCCGGCCGCGCTCGCGCGGGTCGAACGACGGTGCGGCCGACCACAGCGCCAGCGTGTAGGGGTGCAGCGGCCGGGCAAACAGCGCATCTCGACCGGCGCGCTCGACGATGCGCCCCAGGTACATCACCGCGACCTCGTCGCACATGTGGCGCACCACACCCAGGTCGTGCGAGATGAACAGATAGGTCAGCCCGAACTCCTGCTGCAAGCGCAGCATCAGGTTGAGCATCTGGGCCTGGATCGCGACGTCAAGAGCCGAGACCGGCTCGTCGCAGACCACCAACTCGGGCCGCGCCGCGAGCGCACGCGCCAGCACGATGCGCTGGCGTTGGCCACCCGAGAACTGGTGCGGAAACAGCATCAGCTGCTCGGGCCGCAGCCCCGTCTGCAGGAACAACTCGCGCGCCCGATCTGGCCGACCCGCCGGGTCGCCAACGTCCATCAAATTGAGCGCGTCGAGGATCGCGTCGCCGGCACGCTTGCGCGGGTTCAGCGACGCATAGGGGTCCTGGAACACCATCTGAAAGCGCCGGCGCTCACGCCTCAGTGCCTCGCCCTCCAGCGCGCCGATCTCGGTGTCGCCCAAGCTCACCCGCCCGGCGCTGATCCTGACCAGGCGCATCACGGCCAGTGCGATGCTGCTCTTGCCCGAACCGCTCTCGCCGACGATGCCGAAAGTGCTGCCGCGTCTGACCTCGAAACTCACGCCGTCGACCGCCTTGACCGCGCCGCGAGCGCCGAACAGTCCGCCACCGACGGCAAAGTGGACTTTCAAGTTCTGCACCGACAGCAGCACGTCGGTCCCGGCGCTCATGCCGGCCCTCCTTCAACATGCAGCCAGCACTGGACGCTGCGCGACGGCCCCAGCAGCGTGGGCGGCGGCAAGGCGCTGCTGCAGCGCGGCATCGCGCTGGCGCAGCGCTCGGCAAACATGCAGCCCGCACCGCGCTCGAGCAGCGAGGGCACAGTGCCCGGGATCTCCTCGAGCGGCTGACCCGGCACCGCTGTTCGCCGGCCCGGCGCGCAGGCGATCAGGCCGCGGGTGTAAGGGTGTTGGGGCGACTCGAGAATCTCGACCGCGCTGCCGGTCTCGACCACCCGGCCGGCGTACATCACGACCACCCGGTCGGCCATCTCGGCGACCGCGCCCATGTCATGGGTGATCAGCATCACCGCCGTGCCTTTCTGGGTGGCGGAGGCTTCGCGCAGCTCGGCGATCAGGTCGAAGATCTGTGCCTGCACCGTGACATCGAGCGCCGTGGTCGGCTCGTCGGCGATCAGCAGGTCGGGCTGGCAGGCCAGTGCCAGCGCGATCATCACCCGCTGGCGCATGCCGCCGGAGAACTGGTGCGGGTACTCGTGGACCCGGCGCCGCGGCGCGGCGATGTGCACCGCGTCGAGCATCTCGGCAGCGCGCTCCAGCGCCTGCTTGCGGTTCAGGCTCTGGTGCAGCCGCAAGCTTTCGGCAATCTGGTCGCCGACCGTGAAAGCCGGGTTCAGCGAGGTCATCGGCTCCTGGAAAATCATCGCGATCCGGTTGCCGCGAACCCGGCGCATCTCGGGCTCAGGCAGCGCGAGCAGGTCGCGGCCGTCGAACATCAGCCGACCCGCAGTGATGCGCCCCGGCGGCTGGGGGATCAAGCGCATGATCGCCAGCGCGGTCACGCTCTTGCCGCAGCCCGACTCACCGACCACGGCCAAGGTCTGGCCGCGCGCCAGCGTGAAGCTCACCTCGTCGAGCACGCGGGCCACGCCGCGCCGGGTGCGGAACTCGACGCCCAGGCCTTCAACCGACAGCAGCGGCAATTCAGTCATCGCGGCAGTCATCGAAGGCGCAGTTTGGGGTTGAACGCGTCGTTCAGGCCGTCGCCGATCAGGCTGACCGACAGCACCGTCAGAAAGATCGCCGCGCCAGGGAAAGTCACCGCCCACCAGCACTCCAGCACGTTGCGCCGGTTGCCGCCGATCATCATGCCCCAGCTCATCACGTTGGCGTCCGACAGCCCGAGAAAGCTCAGGCCCGCCTCGAACAGGATCGCCGAGCCGACGATCAACGAGGCCGAGACGATCAAGGGCGGCAGCGCGTTGGGCAGGATCTCGCGCAGCATCAGCCGCAAGTGGCCTGCGCCCATCGCCCGCGCCGCGTTGGCATATTCGAGGTGGCGCAGCCGCATGAACTCGGCGCGCGCCAGTCGCGCGGTGCCGGTCCAGGCGACGATGCCGATCGCAAACACCACCACCGACAGCGAAGGCGTGAACAGCGTGACGAGCACCATCGCGAACAGCAGCGCCGGCAGCACCTGGAACAATTCGATCAGCCGCGACAACGCGGTGTCGACCACACCGCCAAAATAGCCCGCCAGCGCGCCGACCGTCACGCCGATGCTCACCGCCACCGTCGCCGCCGCCAGACCGACCAGCAGCGTCACGCGCCCGCCGATCAGAATGCCGGCCAGCACGTCACGGCCCAGGTAGTCGGTGCCGAGCCAGACGCTGGGCATGGTGAAAGGCTCGGTGAAGGGCGGCGCGACGATGTCGAAGGGCGCGACGCCATACAGCGTCGGCCCGAACAGCATCACCAGCACGATGGCAGCGAGCAGGCACAGCCCGAGAATCGCGGCCTGGTTGCTGCAGAAAACGCGCCAGGCCTCGCGCCAGGGCGACAAGGCCTCCAGCGCAGCGGGTCGTTGAGATTCGGTGATCGTCATCGAGGACTTCGTCAAGAACCGCGCAATCGCGGGTCGATCCAGCGGTAGCTCAGGTCGGTCAGCAGGTTGGCCACGATCACCAGCAGCGCCGAGAAGGTCAGCACGCC
>CALQBT020000415.1 GCA_943328885.2 Bordetella parapertussis
GGCGTGATGATGCAAAGCCTGCTAGACCCCGAGATCGACCTGGCGCAAGTCCGCGACAGCGTGCTGGCGATGGCCGAGCGCAGCCTGGCCATCGCCAGCGCTGCGCAGGTCTGGTTACCGGATGACAGCCGTTAGCCGCTGCACAGGCGGGCCTTGACATTCCAGTGTCAGCCCTAGCGCACGATCTCCTGAGCCGTGGCAAAGGGTTTGCGGGACCGCGTGGCGCGCTTGGCAACAGGGTCTGCGGCCTATCGTCGCCGCGGTGGCGATGAACTTCGCGCTGGCAATCAACCACAAGCCGGGTCGCTACACCGCGTTCTGAGCAGCATTACCGGCACCGAGCAAGTCAGTTTGAACGTCGCAAAGCGATCAAACGCCGCTCTTCTTGCAGTGCATGGTCATCGATGCTCGCCCGAACAAATTCGATGTGTTCGCGCGCGGCGTCAGCCGCCTGCTGTGCTTGGCCCTGGCGGACCGCTTGCCAGATCGCCCGGTGCTGCGATTTCAGCTGTTCCCAGCGCTGCGGCTTGGACTGCAGATTTTCCAGATTGTTGGCCACATGGCCGTGAATGACCCGCATCAGGCTGGCGCTCAGGTGGCCGATCAAGACGTTGTGCGCAGCCTCGGCAATCGCCTGATGAAATGCGACATCGGCATCGATTGACGCGGCCAGATTGGCGCTGAGGTAGACCGCCTCCATCTTTTCATAGGCAGTGTCGAGGCGCTGGATGTCGACATCGGTGGCACGTTCTGCCGCGAGTTGTGCCGCCTGGCTTTCGAGCATCTGGCGAAATTCGAGCAAGTCCCGGTGCAGCATCGGGTGCCCTTTGACCATGTCCAGCCAGGGATCGGCGAAATGCGCTTCAAGCCTGTCGGTGACCAGGGTCCCGGCACCGTGGCGCGTCGTCAACAGGCCCTTGGCGACCAGTTTCTGGATCGCTTCTCGCAGCGACGGCCTCGACACGCCCAGGTCCAGCGCCAATGCGCGCTCTGAGGGCAACAAGTTGCCGGGCTTGAGCGAGCCCTCGAGGATGCGTTTTTCAAGTTCGGCGGCGACGGTGTCAGCCAAACGGATCACGGCAGGGCGTTGTTGGGGCATGGGATTGGCAAGTGGTCAGACCAATTTATGTCATCTTAATCTAGCGCAAACTTAGCTCTATAAACATAGGGAAAACACTTAGCAACGGGTTGAGTGAGATCGTTAGCATTTGGTCTATTGGTAATACCACTTTACCATTCGAACATCAAGCGAGGATCTTGTGAACCCAACATCGAAGCAGGACCGGCTGTATCCGACCAAGCCCGGTGACGTGTATCTCTTCGCCACCTGCCTGATCGATCAGTTCACGCCCGAAGCCGGTGTCGACACCGTCAATCTGCTGGAGCGCGAAGGCATCAGGGTGCATTACCTCGAGCAGCAGACCTGTTGCGGCCAGCCTGCGTACAGCAGCGGCTTTGCGGATGAGGCGCGGACCGTCGCGCTGCAGCAGCTCAATCTGTTTACCGAGGACTGGCCGGTGGTGGTGCCATCGGGCTCATGCGGCGGCATGATCAGGCACCATTACCCGCGGCTTTTTGCTGCAGATCCACAACTGCATGCCAAGGCCGTCGAACTCGCCGGACGGGTTTACGAGCTCAGCGAATTCCTCGTCCATGTGGTCAAGTTCGATCATGCTGACCGCGGCGATGACTGCAAAGTGGCCTTGCACAGTTCCTGCCACGCCAGACGCCAGATGGGGTCGCATGAGACCAGCGAGGCCCTGCTCGGCAGCCTGGCGCAGGTCGAACTGGTCGAGCAGGCCCGGGTCGAGGAATGCTGCGGCTTTGGCGGCACTTTTGCCATCTGTTATCCCGACATTTCCGAGGCCATCGTCGACGACAAGGTGGCCAGCCTCAAGGCCAGCGGCGCCGATCTGGTCGTCAGCGCTGACTGTGGCTGTCTGCTCAACATCACCGGCCGGGCCGCCAAGCAAGACCAGCTCGCCGGGCGCAGCCAGGCCTCGCTGCCGGGCGAGCATCTGGCCAGCTTTCTTTGGCGCCGTACTGCGGAGCATTCAGCATGAGCGCGCGCGAAGCCATCCTCGGGCGCTTGCGTGCGCCCCAAGTCGAGGCGCCGCTGCCGGATGTGCAAGCCTGGTATGCCGCGCATCGTCGCACTGAAGATCGGTCGCAGCGTGTCAGCCGCTTGCGCCAAGCGCTCGAGGCGGTGCACACCGAGGTGCATGACACGACCGATGCCGGCTGGCCCGCCCTGCTGTTGCGCATCGCGGCCGCCAAGGGCTTGCGCAACTTGCTGATCGGATCCGGCACGCCACATGGCCGACGCCTCGAAAACTGTTTGCCGAGCGGGCTGCAATTACACCGCTATGAGCAGCCGATCGAAGCCTGGCGCGAGTTCCTGTTTGAAGGCATCGACGCCTCGCTGACGCTGGCGCGCAGCGCGATTGCCGAAACCGGCAGTCTGATCCTCTGGCCCGGCCCCAGCGAGCCCCGGCTGATGTCCTTGGTGCCGCCGGTGCATTTCGTGCTGCTCGACAGCCAACGCATCCACGCCGACCTGCATGCGGCGATCAGCGCCGAAGGCTGGGACCAGGGTTTGCCGACCAATGCCTTGCTGATTTCGGGCCCGTCGAAGACTGCCGACATCCAGCAGACCATGGCTTACGGTGCCCATGGTCCACGCGAGTTGGTGCTGTTGCTGCTGCACCCTGAAGGGCGTCAGGCATGAAGCAGGTGATCGCGATCCATCCGGTCGACGACTTCAAGCAACGCAGCCTAGCGGTTCTCAAGGACCCGGCGCAACGCAAGAACTTTCTCAGCGCGATGGACTTTCTGCAGTCCAAAAGAAAGGGGCAATTCCCGGACCCGCAGGAGCGTGAATCGTTGCGCGAACTCGGCGCGGCAATCCGCCGCTACAGCCTGGCCCATCTGCCCCGGCTGTTGGAACAGCTCGAAACGAATTTGACCGCTCAAGGCGTGCAGGTTCATTGGGCGCAGACGCCGGCTGAAGCCAACGAGATAGCACTGGCGATCGCGCGCCTTGCCGGGGCGAAAAGCATCGTCAAAGGCAAGTCGATGGTCAGCGAGGAGATCGGCTTCAACCATGCGATGGCCGAAGCCGGCATCGAGGCTTTCGAGTCCGACATGGGTGAATACATTGTTCAATTGGCCGGCGAAGCACCTTCGCACATCATCATGCCGGCGATCCACAAAACCCGGCAGCAGATCGCCGAGTTGTTCGTCAGGGAAATTCCCGGCGTGCCGTATACCGACGATGTCGATGGCCTGATCCGCATCGGCCGTCAGGTGCTGCGCAGCAAGTTTTCCGAGGCCGGAATCGGCCTGTCGGGCGTCAA
>CALQBT020000416.1 GCA_943328885.2 Bordetella parapertussis
CGAGCGGGCCGCCAAGTCGACGTGTCGGCTGCTAACAACGTGCTGGCGCATGTACCCGACATCAACGATTTCGTCGCGGGTTTCGCACTGCTTCTCAAGCCCCAGGGCGTGGCTACCTTCGAGTTCCCGCACCTGCTGCAGTTGCTGACCCACAACCAGTTCGATACCGTGTATCACGAGCATTACTCGTATCTGTCCTTGGCAACTGTGCAGCGCATTTTTGAGGCCAACGGTCTGCAGGTGTTTGATGTCGAAGAACACCCAACCCACGGCGGCAGCTTGCGTGTGTTTGCGCAGCGTGCGGACAGTGGCAGACATCCGCGTTCGACAACGGTCGAGTCGCTCGTGCGTCGAGAAACTGCTGCCGGACTGCGTTCGGCCGAGACTTACAGTGGCTTTCAGCGACAGGCAGAACGTGTCAAGAACGATTTTCTGGTCTTTTTGATCGAGGCGCAGCGTCGCGGCAAACGGGTGGCGGCCTATGGCGCCGCCGCCAAAGGTAACACGCTGATGAACTTCGCCGGTGTCCGCCCAGATCTGCTGCCTTATGTGGTCGACCGCAACCCGGCCAAGCAAGGCAAGCACATGCCCGGCAGCCGGATTCCAATCGTCGCCGAAGACCGCTTGCAGCAGGACAAACCAGATCACATCGTGATCCTGCCTTGGAACCTGAAGACAGAAGTGATGGACCAACTCGACTACGCGCGCGTTTGGGGTGCCACCTTCGTCACCGCCGTGCCGCGATTGGAGATCATGTGAAACCTCGCATCGCGTACACCAAACCGTCGATCACCGAACTGGAGGTGAGCTACGCTACTGACGCCGCGCGTCACGGTTGGGGCGCGCAGTGCTATGATTATCTTTACCGCTTCGAGGCGGCCTTCAAGACGCACCTGGGCGTCAAACACGCTGTCGCCACCTCGAGTTGCACCGGCTCGCTCCATCTCGGCATGGCCGCCCTGGGCATAGGCGCGGGAGACGAGGTGATCCTCGCCGACGCCAACTGGATTGCCACAGCCGCACCGATCGTCCACCTCGGCGCAACACCGGTCTTCGTCGACATCCTGGCCGATACCTGGTGTATCGATCCTGATTTGGTCGAAGCAGCGATCACGCCGCGCACCAAGGCCATCGTGGCGGTGCATCTGTACGGCAATCTTTGCCAGATGGACCGTTTGCTGGCCATCGGGCAGCGCTACGGCATCGCGGTGATCGAGGACGCGGCTGAAGCGATCGGCTCAGTCTGGCATGGCCGGCGCGCGGGCAGCATGGGTGCGTTCGGCAGCTTTTCGTTTCACGGCACCAAGACGATCACCACCGGCGAGGGCGGGATGTTCGTCACCAACGACGATGATTTGTACGAGCATGTGCTGACGCTGTCCAACCACGGTCGTGCCCGCAGCCAGACCAAGCAGTTCTGGCCAGACAGGGTCGGCTTCAAGTACAAGATGTCGAATATCCAGGCCGCCATGGGCTGCGCGCAGATTGAGCGTGCGGCGTCATTGATTGCCCGCAAGCGCGAAATTCTGCGTCGCTACCGTGAACTGCTGGCCGATTGTGAGGGCGTTGCCATCAACCTTGAGCCGGCCGGCTGCGAGATCGGGGGCTGGATGCCCACGCTGGTATTTGACCCATCGACCGGCATCACGCGTGAACAGTTGCAGGCAGCATTCGCCGCTGACAACATTGACGCACGCGTGTTCTTCCATCCCTTGTCAAGCTTGCCGAGTTTCGGCGGCGGCCTTGGTGCGATTCGCGCCGCGGACATTGCCTCACGGGCGATCAACCTGCCGAGTTTTCACGACATCAGCGACGCCGAGCAGCAGCGCGTGATCGCGCTGGTACGCGACCTGTTGCATGCCTGAAGATCAGGTCGAATTCCGCGCCGGGCAGCGCTACGCGCTGTGGGGCAGCGCCGGCCATGCCAAAGTGTTGGGTGCGTTGGTCAGCCGAAGAGGTGGACAGGTTGTGGCCTTGTTCGATCGTCACGAGGTGCCCTCTGCACTGCCCGGTGTGCCGCTGTGGATTGGGCAGACCGGTTTCGATCGATGGATCGCCTCGCTGCATGACGCTGGCAGCGTCATCGCTTTGGCAGCGATCGGTGGCGATCGTGGCCGTGACCGATTGGCGATCCACGCGCTGTTCAGGCGACATGGGCTGTTGGTCGAAAGCCTCGTCCATCCCGATGCTTCAGTTTGCACCACGGCCAGCCTTGGCGCGGGGTGCCAGGTGTTGGCGCAAGCCGTTGTCGCCGCGCAAGCCAAATTGGGTCAAGCCTGCATCATCAATCATCGCGCGTCGGTAGACCACGAGTGCGTGCTTGGCGATGGCGTGCACATCGCGCCTGGTGCCACCCTGTGCGGTAGTGTTGCGGTGGGTGACGGTGCAATGGTGGGTGCTGGCGCCACGGTGCTGCCTCGCTTGAACCTCGGTGCCGACAGCCTGGTTGGCGCGGGCGCCGTCGTGACGCGTGATGTGCCGGCCGGCGCTGTCGTCGTCGGCAATCCGGCCCGGGTCGTTGCCCGACGCCATTGATAAACTTCTCCGTCAAGCAACAAGGTTCCGGACATGACCCCTCAGGAAGAATTCAAGATCGATGTCGCTCAGCAAATCGATGCTCAGGGTGCAGATCCGGCCTTGAAGCAGGCCTCACGTGATTGGTTGAACCTCGCAAACGCACGCAAGTACTCATACCACTTCGAATGGATGGGTCGTCCGATCATTCAATATCCGCAAGATATCCTGGCGATGCAGGAACTGATCTGGCGTGTTCAACCCGACTTGATCATCGAAACAGGCATCGCCCATGGCGGCTCGCTGATTTTCTATGCGGCAATGCTGGAATTGAATGCGGCCTGTGGGGGCCCCGCAGGTGCCGAGGTGCTAGGCATCGATATCGACATCCGTGCTCACAACCGGGAGGCGATCGAAGCGCATCCCATGGCGCGCCGCATCAAGATGATCGAGGGCTCGAGCGTGGCCGAGAGCGTGATCGCTCAAGTCCGCGACCGGGCCGCCGGCAAGCAGCGCGTGCTCGTGTCCTTGGACAGCAACCACACCCACGCCCATGTGGCGGCCGAACTCGCGGCCTACGCGCCTCTGACCAGCGTTGGGAGCTATTGCGTGGTCTTCGACACCGTGATTGAAGAAATGCCGGCAGAGATGTTTCCGGACCGTCCCTGGGGGCCAGGCGACAACCCCATGACGGCTGCCCGCGCTTTTCTGGCCGACCACCCGTCTTTCGAGGTCGACACCAGCATCGACCACAAGTTATTGATCAGTGTGGCGCCTAGGGGCTACCTTCGTCGCACGCGCTGATTTGCACGGTTAGCGAAGTAAGCA
>CALQBT020000417.1 GCA_943328885.2 Bordetella parapertussis
GCAGCACCACTCGGCCTTGGCGGCCAGTCTGGCGCGCCAAGGCCGCAAGCCCGAGGCGCTGGCGCTGCTCGACCAAGCCGAGCCCTTGACCGCCGGCAACCGCGACCTGCTGGGCGTGCTGGCCGAGTCTTATGTCGACGCTGGTGCGCCCAACCGAGGCTTGGGGCTGCTGCGCGACTTGTTGTCGCGTAGCCACCAGCCGAGCGTCGCCGACACGCTGCAGTACGCAGGCTTGCTGCTCAAGACCCAACAGGATGTCGAATGCGCCGGCGTGTTGCAGGACCTCGCCGCTCGCACCCTGAGCACGGGCGATCGAAAGCGTCTGGACGACCTGATGTACCACCACGGGCTGCGACAGGCCGACTTGCTGCGCGAGCGCGGCGACCTGGCCGGCGGCCGCGCCTTGCTCGACCCGTTGCAGTTGCAGCGACCCGGCGACCCGCTGGGCGACGCCGTGCTGGCCAGGCTGGCGATGGCCGCTGGCGACAAGCGTGCCGGGCTGGAGACCGCCCGCAGTCTGGCTGCCAGGCATCCCGACAACGTCGAGATTCAGTTGAGCACGGCGCAGCTGGCCACCCGGTTCAAGGACACCGAGCTGGCCGCTGCGTCGCTCAAGACTGCGCTGGGCCTGGCCCCCGATGACGCCGAGGTGCTGGCCCGCGCCGCCCGGCTTTACCGCGACCAGGGTCAGTCGGCCCGGGCGGCGACCCTGTTCGAACGCGCCATCGCGCTGCAGAACGCGCCTGCGCCGGGGCACCAGGCGGTTTTGGCGGCGGCGGGCGAGGTGGCTGGCGACCCGGCCAAGCTGCTCGACGACCGCAGCGTTCGCGCCGAGTTGCAGACCGCAGCGCTGCTCTTGCCGCCCACCGCGCCGGTGGACTACTGGCGCAGCGCGCCGGTCAAGACCAACGCAGCGCTGCAGCAGGCCGCAACGGCCCCGCGCGCGGTCGCCGGCGGCAAGTCGGCCACGCTGCTGGCCGCGACCAGCGCGACAGCGACCGAGGGCGGCATCCCTGAGCAGCCCGCAGGTCCGAACCTGCGCAACGAGCTCGACCAGATCCGCCAGGCTCGCAGCCCCGAAGCATGGGCCGGCCTGCACGGCCGAAAACGCAGCGGCGTGGCCGGCACCAGCGCGTTGCGCCAAACCGAATTGCCGGTCGAGTTGCGGCTGCCTTTGGGCGAGGGCAAGGTCAAGCTGCAGCTGACCCAGGTGTCGCTGGACGCCGGATCGTCTGCCACTGGGGCGACGATCACGCAGAAGGTCTCAGGCGTCGCGCTGGCGGTGGCTTATTCAGCACCCGGCATCGCGGTCGACATCGGCCAGACACCTAGAGGCTTTGCGCACAGCAACACCGTTGGCGGCGTCAAGGTCGACGGCGCGCTGGCTGACGACGGTTCGCTGCGCTACCGGGTCAACCTGTCGAGGCGGCCGGTCACCGACAGCTTGCTGTCCTTCGCCGGCGTGCGCGACAGCGTCAGCGGCAAGTCCTGGGGCGGGGTGGTTGCCAGCGGCGCCCGCGTCGACCTGTCCAAGGACCTGGGAGGCTACGGCTTCTACGGCAGCGCGGCCCGGCACGACTTGCGTGGCCACGAGGTGGCAGCGAACGGGCGCAGCGAATTCGGCTTGGGCAGCTACTTCAACCTGCGCAACCGTGCCGACAGCCAGCTCAGCATGGGGCTGGACCTCAACAGCCTGTCCTACCAAAAGAACCTCGGCGAGTTCGGTTTCGGCCAGGGCGGTTATTTCAGCCCGCAACGCTACCACGCGCTGACAGTGCCGCTGAACTGGGCCCAACGCAGCGGGCCGGTCAGCTACCTGGTGCAGGGCGCGCTGGGCTTCCAGAAGTTCAGCCAGGATATCGCGGGGGCCGGGGCCGGCGGTGCTGGCATCGCGCTAGAGCCTGTGTCGTCGTCGGGCATCGCCTACAAGCTGGCCGCCAGCGCGCAATACCAGTTCAACCCGAACTGGCTGGTCGACGCCAGCCTGCGCAGCGACAACAACGCCAGCGGCAGCTACCGCCAATGGGCCGCCGGGCTGACGCTGCGCTACAGCTTCCACCCGATCAACACGCCGCTGGCGCTGCCCGTCAGCATATCCGCCGCGCCGTTCGGCCAGTGACCCAAGCTCCCTATTCGCAGACAGGATCCAACCATGCCACTGCTCTCCACCCTGATCGTCGGCGCCTCGGTGCTGGTGATCGGCGACAGCCATCTGTCCAAACCCGACTACCTGATCAAGTCGCTGCATGACGAACTGAGCCGCCAGGGCGCGCTGGTGCACTCGCTGTCGGCCTGCGGCGCGTCAGCCGCCGATTGGCTGGGCGCGGCCAAGATGGTCTGCGGCGCCGAGCGCATCGGCAACGGCCCGGTCACGCTGGTGGTCCAGAACGCCAGCACCCGGCCCATCAAGCCCTTGATCGCCGCCGACAAGGCCAAGCTCGTGGTCATCGTGATGGGCGACACGATGGCCAACTACAAGAAGGATTTCGCCAAGGCCTGGGCCTGGCAGCAGGTGACCAGCCTGAGCAAGGAGATCGCCAGCAGCGGCGCGGCCTGCGTCTGGGTCGGTCCGCCCTGGGGCGAGGGCGGCCAGTACGGCAAGACCGAGGTCCGGGTGCAGCAGATGTCGAACTTCCTGGCCGCCAACGTCGCGCCCTGCCAGTACATCGACTCGCTCAAGCTCAGCCAGCCCAAGACCTGGCCCACGGTCGACGGCCAGCACCTCTACCCGGCCGGCTACCAGGCCTGGGGCGTCGCGCTGGGCAAGGCCATCGCCGAGTTGCCGCTGCCCGCCAAGCCCTAGGCCGACCCTTCCCCCGCCCCTCGCGATCCACCTCTTTCGGAGTTCACACCATGCCCGCTACCGCGCTGGCCGGACTGGCCTTGCTGGTCATCGGCGAAAGCCATCTGTCGCAGTCCAATTACTTGATCAACCCCTTGCACGATAGCCTCAGCGCCCAGGGTGCCAAGGTACACGCCGTGGGCGCCTGCGGCGCCAGCGCGGGCGACTGGCTCAAGACCATCGCCGTGCCCTGCAGCGGCGACCGCAGCAGTGGCGCAGCCGTCATCAAGGGCCGCGACTCGATGACCACGCCGATCAAACAGCTGATCGCCACCGACAAGCCCGACCTCGTCGTCATCATCATCGGCGACACCATGGCGTCCTACGACAAGCCGGCCTTTCCTCGGGCCTGGGCCTGGCAGGGCGTGACGAGCCTGGTCAAGGAAGTCGGCAGCACCAAGACGCCCTGCGTCTGGGTCGGCCCGCCCTGGGGTCAGCCCGGCGGCAAGTACCAGAAGAACGACCAGCGGGTCGAGATGATGTCGGGCTTTCTGGCC
>CALQBT020000418.1 GCA_943328885.2 Bordetella parapertussis
CCTTGCCAGCGCAGGTAGGGCTCGATCGAGTCGAAGCCCATGAAGGGCGACAGCGTCACCGCATCGGCCTGGTAGCGCTCGAAAGCCTCGCGGGCGTACTGCTCGGCGGTGCTGCCGATGTCGCCGCGCTTGGCGTCCAGGATCACCGGCACATCGGGTGCGATCTGGCGGATGTGGGCCATCAAGCGCTCGAGTTGGTCTTCGGCGCGGTGGGCTGCGAAGTAGGCGATCTGCGGCTTGAACGCGATCGCCAGGTCATGGGTCGCGTCGACGATCGCGGCGCAGAAATCAAAAATGCGCGAGGCGTCGCCGGCCCAGGCGCCGGGGAATTTGCTGGGCTCGGGGTCAAGCCCGACGCACAGCATCGAGTTGTGGCGTTTTTCTGCGGCTTGCAGCTGGTCGGTGAAGTTCATCGCCGTGCCCGCTCAGGCTGCGCGCGCCAGCGCCGCTGCCAAGCCCGTGTAGCTCGCCGGAGTCATCGCCAGCAGGCGGGATTTGTCATCGGCTGGCAGGTCTAGCGCTTCGACGAAGCCCAGCATCAGCTCGCGCGTCATCGGCTGGCCGCGGGTAAAGGCCTTGAGCTGCTCATAAGGCTCGGGCAGGCAGTGGCGGCGCATCACCGTCTGCACCGCTTCGGCCATCACCTCCCAGGCGCTGTCGAGGTCGGCGGCCAGCGCAGCGGGGTTGATCTCAAGCTTGTCTAGGCCGCGCGCCAGCGAGTCGAGCGCCAGCACCGCATAGCCCAGCGCCACGCCCATGTTGCGCAGCACGGTGCTGTCGGTCAGGTCGCGTTGCCAGCGGCTGATCGGCAGCTTCTGGCTCAAGTGGGTCAGCAGCGCGTTGGCCAGGCCGAAGTTGCCTTCGGCGTTTTCGAAGTCGATCGGGTTGACCTTGTGCGGCATCGTCGACGACCCGACCTCACCGTCCTTGAGCCGCTGCTTGAAGTAGCCCAGCGAGACATAGCCCCAGACATCGCGACACCAGTCGATCAGGATGGTGTCGCAGCGCACGACCGCGTCGAACAACTCGGCCATGCAGTCGTGCGGCTCGATCTGGGTCGTGTGCGGGTTGAAGTTCAGGCCCAGCCCCTGCTCGACGACCTGCCGGCTGAAGCCTTGCCAGTCGTGGTCGGGGTAGGCCGCGAGGTGGGCGTTGTAGTTGCCCACCGCGCCGTTCATCTTGGCCAGCAGCGGCACCGCGGCGATGCGCGAGCGGGCGGTGGCCAGCCGCGCCAGCACATTGGCCACTTCCTTGCCCACGGTGGTCGGGCTGGCGGTCTGGCCGTGGGTGCGCGACAGCATCGGCAGCTCGGCCATCGCTTGCGCCATCGCCCGCAGCTTGGCCAGGATGCGGTCGATCGCCGGCAGCAGCACCTGTTCGCGCGCGGCCTGCAGCATCAGCGCGTGGCTGGTGTTGTTGATGTCCTCGCTGGTGCAGGCGAAGTGGACAAACTCGCCCGCCGCTTCCAGTTCTGCATGGCCTTTGAAAGCGTCCTTGATCCAGTATTCGACCGCCTTGACGTCGTGGTTGGTTCTGCGCTCGATGTCCTTGATGGCCTGCGCGTCGGCTTCAGAGAACCGCGCCACCAGCGCGCGCAAATGGCTGCGCGAGGCCATGGCCAGCGGTTTGAACTCGGCAAAGCCGGCGTCCGACAGCGCGATGAACCACTCCACTTCGACCTGCACGCGGCGCTGCATCAGGCCGAACTCGCTCAGCAAAGGCCGCAACGCGGCCACGCGCGAGGCATAGCGACCGTCCAGCGGCGACAGGGCGGACAAGGCGGACAGGGTCGAATCGGACATCGGGCAGCGGCGTTTCAAATAGAGAGGGCGAGAGAGGGCGGCCCTCGGCGCACCAGCGCTGAGTCCACCACGGGAAAACACTGATTTTAGGCGGGCAGGTCGGGGCCAAGCCAGAACCGCCGGCGCGACCATCACGCGCGGCGGGCACCCGCTGTGTCTTGCTGAAACGCTGCACCTCTTGTACAGTCGGCTTTCGATCTTAAGTCTAGACATAAGAATTCAAAACCATGCCTAAGAGCGCTCTGCTTGACAGTCAGCCCACCGCTCGCGGCGTGGCGCTGCGCAGACACGGCGCTGCGGCGCAGCGCGCGCCGCTGTACCGGCGCATTGCCGATGGCATTGCCAAGGACATCCAGACCGGTCGGTTTCACGTCGGTGACATCCTGCCCACTGAACTCGAATGGGCCGAACAGCTTGCGGTCAGCCGTGGCTCGGTGCGCCAGGCGCTGCAGGTCTTGTCCGACTGGGGCATGGTCGACCGCGCCCGCAAGACCGGCACCCGGGTGGTGGGCGCGCAACCTGTTGCGGGTTATTCCCAGCGCTTGGGCAGCTTGCGCGACACGCTGGGTTTTGCCGGCGACACGGTGATGCGGCTGGAAGATATACGCGATGTGGCCGATCCGCACGAGCGCGGGCTTGCCGATCTGACGAGTGCCACCGGCTATTGGCTGCAACTCACCGGAACCCGCCATGTGCCGGCGGACGGCCGAATCTGTACCTGGACAAGAGTCTTCATCAATGGCGCGCAGGCTGGCATTCGGCCTCACTTGCGCAGCGAGATGGCGTCGATCTATGAGGTGATCGAGCAGGTCTACGGGCTGCGCGTCAGCCAACTGCGCCAGAAGATGACAGCGATCGGACTGCCGACTTACGCCGCCAAAGCGCTCGGGCTGCGCCCAGGTCTGCCGGTCATCGAGGTGCAGGCCTGGCTGTATGCCGATTCAGGCGAGCTGGTCGAGTTCGTGCGGTCTATCCACAATCCCGCGCTGTACTCGATGGAGTTCACCGCACAGAGCCAGGCTGCTTGATCGATGTGTTGCTCATGGTTGTACTGTTCATGCCCGAAGCGGGGACGTCCATGGCGCTGCCCCTGAAATTGTCGCGACACGACGGTCGAGTGGCCGTGATCACCGGTGCCGCCGCCGGCATCGGTCGGGGCACCGCCATCGCGTTTCATCGCGCCGGCGCCCATCTGGTGTTGATCGATGTCGACGCGCCGGGGCTGGCCGACACCGTGGCGCTGATGACGGCTGCTGCAACAGAGGCGACGGGACCGGCAGCATCGGGCGCCAGACCTGAGATTTCGACCCATGTCTGCAGTGTGGCCGACGAGCAAGCGATGCTGGCCGTGGCGGCTTCGGTGACGACGCGCTGGGGGCGATGCGATGTGCTCGTCAACAACGCCGGCATCTTGTTGCGCGGGCCGTTCGCCGGCTTGCTCGCCGCCGAGCAGTGGCGCCAGACGCTGGACGTCAACCTCAGCGGCGCTTTTTATGTCACGCGTGCTTTTCTGCCCTTGCTGCAGGCGGCGCG
>CALQBT020000419.1 GCA_943328885.2 Bordetella parapertussis
CCATGGGCTTCATGAAATCCTCCAGCAGGATCTCGCCAGGATGAATCTCGTCAAGCAACTTGGCCATGTTTGAAAGTCCTAGTGGTAGTCCACGATCTCGACGCGGTGCGCTCCGTCGGTCTTCCAGACAAAGCAGATCCGCCACTGGTCGTTGATGCGCATGCTGTGCTGGCCTTTGCGGTAGGCCTTCAGTGCCTCGAGCTGATTTCCCGGCAGCACACGCAAACTGCCGGGTTCCGTGGCGGCATGGATCTGAAGCAATTTGCGCCTCGCGACGCGCTCGATGTTGCGGAAGCGGGATACCGCACGGCAGTGAAACAAGGCCTCGGTCTCGGTGCACGCGAACGAGCGATTCTTGCGCGATTGTGATCCGCGATAGGGATTCCGTAAAAGGAACACCTGTCGTTGTCAAGGGCCCTGGCTGCGTTTCGTCAGTTCGGAGCGTGGAGAAGGCTGGGTACCGAGAGCGTCGGCTTGCTGATCTGAAGCTGAGCTTCGGCGGGCCGGAGCGAAAGCCGGCAATCGACCCATAGCAGCCGGCGGTTCAACAGAAAACCGGTCATTCCGGCGGCGAAGAGCGAGTCTAGCGGCTGCGGCTTCCGTGAGACCCGGGCGCATGCGCGCTTGCTGACGCGAAGCCGTCGGCAGCAGCGAACGACGGCCTCTCGGTCGTCACGCTCGGAGTGGCACTGACCCCGCGCGACGGGCCGCCCTCTTCCAAGTCGTCACCATGGATGCCCTCGCGATGTTTGTGCTTAAACGGGCAGATTGGTCGGCTGACCGTGTCGTTCCCGTCTACGACGCAGGGAACTGGTCTGCAGGGTGCGGCTCAAGTCGTCCAGCGCATCAGCGTCACGAGCAGCACCAAGGTGCCCAGGCCGAGGTTGATCGAGACCCATGTGCGAATCTGCGCCAGGACCGCACTACCGGCTGCCCATTCGGACGCTGCCACGGCCCGGCCGAGCCTCTTGAAAAGCACGAAGCGGATGTGCATGAAAATCGCCATCATCGCGACGCCCAGCGCCGCCATGACAGTCCAGGCCAGCGGCATCTCGAAGTTGCCGCCCGACTGCACCACCTGCTTGGCCACACGACCCAGCATCCACACGCCGCTGGCCAGAGTCAACAGCGAGGCCACAAGCACGGCCTGGAAGAAGCGCCCGAGCACGTCTTGCATCAGCCGCAGCCGCTCCGGCGCCTCCAGTTGAGCGACCGCCGGCCGCAGGAAGAAGTGCGCAAACACCATGCCACCGATCCACACGATGATGGACAGCACATGAACAGTCTTGAGGGCCGTGTAAATCATTGATGAGTACCATTCAATCTCGAACCTAACCCAGGATCCACTCGCTGCCCCAGACCCATGCCATCAGCAACAGGCCGGTCGTGGCAATCAGTGCCACCCCCGACATCAGCAGCCCCAAGATCACTGCCGCCCCATCGCGAAACACCAGCCCCAGCCAGATGAACACCAGCGCCACGGCGGGTAGCAGGTTGCCGAAGGGTATGGGCATCACGACGATGGCGGCCATCAGCCCAACGGCGAGCGCCGTCGCCGACCGTCGGCCGGAAGTGACGAGATGGCTCATCCGGGCCCTGGCATGGCACCCGGCCAGGGCGTGGGCAGAAGCCAGCCCGACCAGCACCCGCTGGGCCCAGTGGCGCGGCAGTTCAAGCTCGGCCACCCGCTGTGGCAAACATGGCTCGCAGTGACCCTTCCACATCGCCACGGCCAGCGCCGCCATGCCCAGCCCGAGCACCGTGCCCAAGCCGGGTACCGGCAGCAGGCAAGGCATAGCCAGCAGCAGGAGCAACGTCCCGCGTGCCTCGGGCCCGTGGGCTTGCGCCATCACCCGCATCGACACTCGCTCGTCCTGAATGGCAGCGGCCGCGTCGCGCAGCCGCTGCACGATTGGCGGCGTCATGTGGACTCGGCGGCAGCAGGCTGCCCGCGGGTCTGCCACAGCGACACCGGCACACCACCAGCGATCACACCGAAGGTCGCGGTCAACGAGCTCACAGCCGGGATCTTGCCGATGATGTGAGGAAGCGAAGCAGGAAGTCCGGGGCCTGTTTTCGGCTTCATAGGATCGCCGCGACGGCCGTACCCGCGCCCATCAGGGCGCTGAAGACACCGAGCAGCGCGACATCGCGTTTCTCATTGCCCAAGCGCCAGGCGTGGAAGGTGACCCCGACCAGACAGAGGGTCAGGATGGCGAGGAGAGTCGTGTTGGTGTCCATGATGATTTTGTTGAGCAGGAGATGGGGAGATCAGCTGGAGGTGAAGAAGAGGCAAGCGCAATCAGCCTGCCGCCAGCGAAGAGCCGGCACGGGGACCGGATCCGCTGCCGCCGCGGCGGCGCCATAGCATGATGAGTAAGTGCAGCCCGGCACCCAGCAGCACGAGCAGCACGCTGCCGATGCCCCAGATCACCCATGTCGCCACGGTCAAGCCACCCGCCAGTGCGGGTGCGGCCTGCAGCAGGCTGTCGACGAACGGTGCAAGCCCCGCCATCAGCTGGCTTGCCCACTGCGCGACTTCCGGCGGCACCCATGGGGCCAGCCAATCTGGTGCAGCGATGCTGCCGGCGCCTGATGCAGCACCCGTGAGCGTGCCCGCGTTCGTGACCGTCCAGACAGCAACGGCATCTAGCGCCCAGGCAGCCAACGACCACAGCACCAGCAGAGCGATGACGGCGAACCAACTGAGGGCGTAGAACATGATCGGACTTTCTCTGGTGTACGAATGACTCGGAGTGTGGTGATGAATCCGCCTCGAACAAACCAATGTCTGTCGAAGCTAATATTCGGTTTTACCGAACCGGAGGACACATGCTGAACTACCGCCATCTCCACTACTTTTGGGTCGTCACCAAGGCAGGCGGGTTTGCTCGCGCTGCCGAACGGCTGGACATGGCGGTGCAGACCATCAGCGCACAGGTACGCGAGCTGGAAAAGGCGTTGGGCCACCAGCTCCTCAAGCCCTCGGGCCGTGGCGTGGCCCTCACCGAGGCAGGCCAGGCCGCCTTCGCGCGCGCCGAGGAGATCTTTCAGCTGGGCCAAGGCATCCCCGACGAGGTGCGCGAAGCAGCCAGCGGCAAGGTGGCCCGCCTGGCGGTCGGGCTCTCCGACGGCATCTCAAAACTGGCCGCCCATGCGTTGCTGGAGGGCCCCTCGTCGTTTCGTGTGGAAAGAGACAGTCAAAATTGCTGGTCGTCGTCGAGCCCGGTGGGCATGTGGGCAGGCTGCCTTTGAGCCTGTCCACATGTCCACGGGGCGGTTTTCAGGAGCATGGAATTGAGCGTTGAAGTGGAGG